>JALYWZ010000400.1 GCA_030852505.1 Myxococcota bacterium
GCTGTCGTCCGCCTTCCGGCGCGCCCACGCCCGGCGTCGCTTCGACGTGCTGGTCGCCGAGCATTGCCACGCCGCCGCGCTCGCGCTCGAGGCACCCGACGTGCCGCTGGTCGTGGACGAGCACAACGTCGAGAGCGAATACGTCGCCGAGCGCGCGCGCGCGCGCGGGCCCCTGGGCTACTGGAAGCAGCGCGAGGTCGCGCTCCTCGAAGCCTGGGAGCAGCGGATCTGGCGAACGGCGAGTGAAGTCGTGTGCGTTTCGGAGTCCGACGCCGAGCGCGTGCGCAGGGTGCGTGAGCGACCGCCCGTGCTGATCCCGAACGGCGTCGAGCTCTCTTGCGTGCCGTTTCGCCTGCCCTCCGCGCGCACCGGCTTCGAGGTGCTGTTCGTGGGCTCGATGAGCCATCCCCCGAACGTGGCCGCCGCGCGTTTTCTCGCCGAAGAAGTGCTGCCGCTGGTGCGTCGCGCCGAGCCCCGCGCGCGCCTCGTGCTGTGCGGCATGAACCCGAGCCGCGAGGTGCTCGCCCTTTCCGGGGAGAGCGTCGAGGTCACCGGTTTCGTGGAGAGCGTGGCTCCTTACCTGGAGCGCGCGGCGGTTTACGCCAATCCGTTGCGCTTCGGCGCGGGCACGTCGCTCAAGGTGCTCGAGGCGCTCGCCTCGGGGCTACCGCTGATCTCGACCGCTGTCGGCGTGCGCGGCTTCGGCCTGGGCGCGCCCGGAGAGTACCGCGAAGCAGAGGGAGCGGCCGACTTCGCCCGCGAGATCCTCGGCGCGTTTCAGGAGCGCGCGAGCTTCGACGCTCCGGCCGCGCGCGGCCGCGAACTCGCGGCCGGATACGACTGGGGACAGCTTTCGCGGCGCTTCGCGAAGCTCGTGCAGAGCCTGGCCCGCGCCGCCCGTCGCTAGTCGAAGATGAACTCGATGCCGGCGGCCCGGCAGCCGTCGTCGCACTCGGGCCCGTTCGGATAGATCTGGCTGTACTCGATGCCGGCTCGATCCTCCGCCACGAGCTCGCCGCCGCGCTCGAGCCGCACGGCGATGCTCTCGGGGAAACCGAGGGGCGTGAACGACAGCTCGACCGGGCCGTTCGGAGGACAGTCCGACCCCTGGCAAGAGGAGCGGGAGATCACCAGCGCGTGCTGGAGCTCCTGCGAGCAATTCAACGCGTGACCCATGCCCTGTGCTGGCAGGCCGTCCGGCACCGAGAGCGTGCAAGCGTAGGCGTCGCCGTCGAGCGTCACCTGAAGCGTGTACTCGCCGTCTACGAGCTCGGCGAGTAACACGCCGACGTGCACGCCGTCGCTGCAGCCGATTTCCGTGCAGCTCTGGCCGTCCTCCGTGTCCGACGAACACGAGGCGACGCCCAAGACGATCAACCCCAGCAAACCCAGCCACGCGCGCATCGGTCTTCTCACTAGCTCGACTCGAGCAGACCCTGCAAGCGCGCCGGCTGGATCCGGTACTCCCGATGGCAATATTCACAGGAAATCTCGAGCACTTCGTTGGTCGACAAGAGGTGCTCGATGTCGGCGTGGTTCAGCGTGGCGAGCGCCGACATCACGCGCAGCTCGTCGCACCAGCAGCCGTAGTCGACGTGGTTCTCTTCGAGGCGCGTGAACGGCATCCCGTACAAGAGCTGATCGAGCAGCCACGCCGGCGTGAACTCGGTGTCGCCGATCTGGGCGTCGATGCTCTCGAACTCGCGCAGGCGCTCGGTCATGATCGCGAGCGGGCCACGGCCCACCTCGGGCAAGAGCTGCACCATGTAGCCCCCTGCCGCGAGCACCTCGTCGCCGTCGAGTAGCGTGGCGACGGCGATCATCGACACCACCTGCTCGGAGACCTGCATGTACGCCATCAGCGCGCGCGAGACACCGCCCTCGATTGGCACCTCGACGACGCCCTGATTGATGCGTCCGCTCGGCAGCGTGCGCATCATCTGGATCACGGCGCCCTGTTCCAGGGCGATCTGTTTCTGGCCTTCCTTGAGCTGGATCAAGCCGCGCGTTTGCCCCGAAGGGTGCGAGTCGGCGACGAGGCTGCCCGAGCCGTTCGAGCCGCGTAGGATGCCCTGGACACGGAGCTCGGGAGCCATCGTCTCGCGGAACAGGATCGAGCCGGTGATCAGGTCGCCGAAGGTGCGGGCCGTCTCGCCGCCCGTGCGCTGCGCCTGGACCGCCCCGCGCACGGTGTTGGTCGTGGACGCGGTGATCACGCGGAACGCGCCGTCGTCGGTCATGGCCCGGAGCACGCTGTCGCGGGCAGGAGGGTGAGTCACGCCCCACAGCATACGTCGGGAGCCGTGCTTCGCCAGCTGCCGCACCTGCCAGGAGGCCGCTCCCGGCTCAGTTCGGCTTGGATTCGGGAACCAACGGCTCGATCGGCAGCGGCTCGGAGACCTTGTACTCTTCGCTCAGCCAGTTGTGCAGATCGGCGAGCTTGCAGCGCGGAGAACAGAACGGCCGCGTCGGAAAGTCCTCGGCCACGTCGGTGAGGACCGCCTTGCAGATCGGACACTCGAGTCGCACGCCCGAAGCCTAACGCATGCTTCGGGCTTCGCCAGTCTGCGCAGCGGCGCTGCGATCAGCCCTGTTCCAGCTTTTGCGCGAGGAATTCCGCGACCCGGTCGATGCCGATGCGCTCCTGGGCGCCCGTGTCGCGGTCGCGCACGGTGACGGTCTGGCTGGAGGCGGTCTCGCCGTCGACCGTGAAACAGTAGGGGCAACCGGCCTCGTCCATGCGCGCGTAGCGCTTGCCGATCGACTGCTTCACGTCGTGCTCGATCGGGCCGAGCCGATAGAACTTGCGCACCAGCTCGGCGTGGAGCTTCTCGCTGATCTCCGGCATGCCGTCCTTGTTGACGAGCGGGAACACGGCGCCCTTCACGGGCGCGAGCCGCGGGTGCAGGCGCAAGAGCTCGGGGCTCGGTCGGCTCGGATCTTCCGTGTACGCCTCGCACAAGAGCGCGAGCACCCCGCGGTCGAGGCCCGCCGACGGCTCGATCACGTGCGGCAGGTACTTTTCGCCCTTGCGGCTGCCGTTCGGCAAGAGCTCACCGCGATCCGAGTCGAAGAACTCGAGGTTGGTCTTGGCGAACTTCTGGTGCTGGCCGAGATCGAAGTTCGAGCGGTGCGCGATGCCCTCGAGCTCGCCGAAGCCCGGGTCGGTGAACGGGAAGCGGAACTCGACGTCGCTGACGCCTGCGCCCTCTTTCGCGTAGTGCGCGAGCTCGTCGCGGTCGTGCTCGCGGAGCACCAGGTTCTCGCCCTTGAGGCCGAGGCTCTGCCACCAGGCCATGCGCGTGTCGCGCCAGAAGCGGTACCACTCGGCCGCCTCCGACTCGTGGCAGAAGAACTCGATCTCCATCTGCTCGAACTCGCGGCTGCGGAAGGTGAAGTTGCGCGGCGTGACCTCGTTGCGGAAGGCCTTGCCCGTCTGCGCGATGCCGAACGGCAGCTTGACGCGCGTGGTGTCGATCACGTTCTTGAACTGAACGAAGATGCCCTGCGCCGTCTCGGGACGGAGGAACGCCACGTCGTCCTCGCTCGCCGTCGCGCCGACGTAGGTCTTGAACATCAGGTTGAACGCGCGCGGCTCGGTCAGGCTCCCGACCTTCTCGGCGTCCGGGCCGAGCACGCGCGCCCAGGCGTCCTTCGGCACCTCCGAGAGCGGGATCGTGACCACGTCGCCGAAGGCTTTTTCGGCCTTCTTCTTCTGCTTCGCTTCGCTGGGGCTGTCGGGCAGGTACGCGAAGTACGGCTTGCCCTGGGTGTCGCCGCTCGCGGGGGCGAACACCAAGAGGTGGTCGAAGCGGTAGCGCGCCTTGCTCTCGCGGCAGTCGACCATCGGGTCGCTGAAGCCCGCGACGTGTCCGCTCGCCTCCCACACCTTGGGATGCTGGATGATGGTGGTGTCGAGCGGCACCATGCGCACGGGCTCGCCGTTCGGACCGAGCGCGCCGCGACACGGGAACAGCACCACGTCCTGCCACCAGGCCTCGCGCAGGTTGCGCTTGAGCAGGGTACCGAGCGGACCGTAGTCCCAGAAGCCGTTGATGCCCCCGTAGATTTCCGAGGCCTGGAACACGAAGCCACGGCGCTTTGCCAGCGCCATGATCTTATCCATCGATTTTTTGGTCATCACTCGCTCGTCTGCTCAGCCTGCGGAAAGCGCCTGGCGTGCCGCGTCGAGCGTACGGTCGATCTCGTCCTGGGTGTGGGCCAGAGAGACGAACGCGGTCTCGAACTGCGACGGCGGAAAGTACACGCTCCGCTCCAACAAGCCCCGGTGAAATCGCGCGAAGCGCTGGGTGTCGGAGCCCTTGATCTGGTTCCAGCTCTGAACCGGACCGGGGTTGAAGAACAGCGTCAGCATCGAGCCGATCCGCTGCACCACGCCCGTGGTCTTGGTGTCGCGGAGCGCGCGCTCGAGGCCTTCGGCCAGAGACTGACCGAGCCGGTCGAGTTTGGCGTAAGCCTCGCGATCGAGCTCGGCGAGCGTGGCGAGCGCCGCGCTGACCGCGACCGGGTTCCCGCTCAAGGTGCCGGCCTGGTACACCGGGCCGAGCGGCGAGACCTGGCTCATCACGTCGCGGCGGCCGCCGTACAGCGCGAGCGGCATTCCGCCGCCCACGATCTTACCGAGGCAGGTGAGGTCCGGTCGCACCCCGAACAGCTCCTGCGCACCACCGGGCGCGAGGCGACAGCCGGTGATCACCTCGTCGAAGATGCTGAGCGCGCCGTGAGCCCGGCACAGCTCGACGATGTTCTCGAGAAAACCGGGGACTGGCGGCACGCAGCCCATGTTGCCGGCCACGGGCTCGACGATCACCGCGGCGATTTCCGACCCGCGGCGTTGGAAAAGCTCCTTCAGCGCCGGGATGTCGTTGTAGCCGAGCGTGGCGGTGTGTTCGACGATGCTGGATGGCACACCGGCCGAGTCGGGATTGCCGAAGGTCGCCGGGCCACTGCCCGCCTTGACGAGCAGCGCGTCCGAGTGGCCGTGGTAGCCGCCGTCGAATTTCACGATCACCGAGCGGCCCGTGAAACCGCGCGCCACGCGCAGCGCGCTCATGGTCGCCTCGGTGCCGCTCGACACCGCGCGCAGCATCTCGATGCTCGGGTAGAGCTCGCCGATGCGCTCCGCGAAGCGCACCTCGAGCTCCGTCGGCGCACCATAGGTGAGCCCGCGCTCCGCCGCGCGCTGCACGGCTTCGACCACCTTGGGCGGGGCGTGGCCCAGGATCGCCGGGCCCCAGGAGCACACGTAGTCGAGGTACTCGCGCCCGTCGGCGCCGTAGATCCGGGAACCCTTCGCGCGCTCGACGAACACCGGGTTCCCGCCCACGGCGCGGAACGCGCGCACCGGGCTG
>JALYWZ010000401.1:0-3251 GCA_030852505.1 Myxococcota bacterium
GCCCATGCCGAAAGTGAGTGCTGGGTTGCTGCTCTACCGGGTTCGCGGGGGGCGGCTCGAGGTGTTGCTCGCGCATCCGGGCGGGCCGTTCTTTCGGAACGAGGATCTGGGTGCTTGGTCGATACCGAAGGGTGAGCCGGAGCAGGGGGAGGCGTTGCTCGAGGCGGCGAAGCGCGAGTTTCGCGAAGAGACCGGGTTCAGCGTCGACGGGGAATACCTCGAGCTCGGCTCGGTCAAGCAGAAGGGGGGCAAGCTGGTCCACGCCTGGGCGATCGAGGGCGACTGCGAGCCCTCGGCGCTGCGCTCGAACACGTTTCCGCTGGAGTGGCCGCCGCGCTCGGGAAAGCGCGTCGAATTCCCCGAGCTGGATCGGGTCGAGTTCTTCGAGCTCGAGGCGGCGCGCAGAAAGATCAAGGACGTGCAGGTGGCGTTCCTCGACGCGCTCGAACAGCGAATCGGCACAGGCCGTTAGGCCGAGGGTCCGCCGCGCTTAAGCTCGAGGCGCCCGCGGGCGTTCGGATCCAAGAGAGACGTTCGCGCGATGATCCATTTCATCCTCGACAAGTCCAAGAACTACAGCGTCGTGCAGTATTCGCTGCTGCAAGCGATCGGAAGCTTTCTCGCGCCGGGCAGCTTCACCTCCGCGATCGAGAAGCGCCACCCGGTGTTTTTGAACTTCGCGCTGTTCATCCGCAAACCCGCCGACGTCGTGATGTCGCATGGTGTGGCCGACAAGAACTACTTCACCGACATCTTCGACGACGACGGCGAGCTCTACGCCAACCGGCTGAAGTCGATCTTCGTCCCGGGGCCCTGGCTCAAGCGCAAGCTCGAGGTGTTCCCGGGCCTGCGGGTCCCCGCCGATCGGATCCGCGTCGTCGGCTGGCCGCGGCTCGATCTACTGCGCGCAATCCAGAAGAAGCGACCCACGCCGAAGTCGAGTCGACCTCGCGTGCTGTGGGCGCCGACTCACGACGCACGCAAGCGGGGCGATGAGCAGCTGTCCACCTCCAGCTACCCCGACTTCGAGCGCTTTCTCCCCGAGCTCGAGCGTCACTTCGAGGTCTCGGTTTCGGTGCACCCGCGCAACCGCGACGAGAAGACGCCGACCGACACGGCGCTGCTCGACGCCGACTACGTGATCTCCGACTTTGGCACGTTGGTCTACGAGGCCTGGGCGCTCGGCAAGCCCGTGATCTTCCCGCGCTGGCTGCTGGGCGATCGCATCCAGCAGTACCTACCCGGCTCCGCCGAGGCGCAGCTCTTCGAACGGAACATCGGCTACCACCCCCAGAGCATCGAAGAGCTGATCGAGACGCTTCACCAGAAGCCCGTGGTCAGCCGCGAGGTCGACGCCTTCATGACCGACTACCTGGATAACTACCGCGAAGGCTGCGCGAGCCAGCGCGTCGCCGAAGAGCTGAAGAAGCTGGCGATTTTGGCTCGCTAGCCTGCCCTCGGCAGCTCGGACCGGTTCGCGACTCGTGCGTCGAGCGCGATCTGAATCGTGCGGCCGGCTCCGAGCGAGCGGCGCTGTGCGTCGGGATCGAACTCGCGGAGCCACCAATCGCGCGCTTGCTCCGCGCTGAACGGCGCGACATCGGAGAGCTCGGCGAGCGCCTTGCCGAGCCTCGCCGCGCTCTCGGGGCGATCCGCCGGCTTCTTGGCGAGGCAGGACAGGATCAAGCGTTCGAGCGCTTCGGGCAACGCTTGGCCGAGGCGCTGCGAGGGAGGCTCGGGCACCGTGTGCAGGTGGTGGCCGCAAACCTCGACCACCGACGAGCCGCGGAACGGCGGCGTGCCGGTGAGCAGGTGATAGGCGGTCACGCCGAGGCTGTACAGATCCGCGCGCGCGTCGATGCGCTCGGGAGTGACGATCGCCTCGGGCGCCATGTAGAGCGGCGTGCCGACCAGGAGCTGCGTGCTGCTCTGGGTGATCGACGCCTCGGCCGTGACCTGGCGCACCAGGCCGAAATCCAGCACCTTCACGAAGTCGTCGATCCCGCCTTGCCGGCACAGGAAGATGTTGGCGGGCTTCAGATCCCGGTGGATGAGCCCCACTCCGTGCGCCTCGGCGAGCGCGCCGCAGGCCTGGAGCATGAGGTTGACGACGCGTCCCGGCGGCTGGGCGCCGTGGTGCTCGATCAGCGTGTCGAGGTTCAACCCCTCGAGCAGCTCCATCGCGTAATAAAAGGTGCCTTCGGGCGTGCGGCCGTAGTCGAAGATGCAGATCGTGTTCGGGTGGGTGAGCGAAGCCGTGAGCTGCACCTCGCGCTCGAAGCGGCGCAGCTGATCTTCGGAGTGGTCTCCGGGCAGGAGCTTGATCGCGGTCCTGCGCCGCAGCATGGCGTGGCGCGCGCGGTAAATCTCGCCCATCCCGCCCTCGCCGATCTTGGCTTCGAGCGTGTACTGCCCGAGCTGCCGCGCCTCGAGCACCTTCTCTTGGAGGCCGTAGATCACCTTCGAGGTCATGGTGGCGAGCGCGGTCCCGGCGATCGCCCACAGCAGCGGATCGATGGCGGCGAACAGCCGTGCGCCCGCGTGGCTCATGTACAGCGAGGGCGCGGGGCGGAGCAGCGCCTGGACGAAGATCATCCCCAGCGAGATGCCGGTGAGGCACAGCGTGCGCTGCGGCGTGCTCGGCACCTGGGCTGCGCGCCCGAGCGTGACGTAGGAGACCGCGAGCATTCCGACCAGCGTGCCGATGCCGGGGGGCATCGCGTAGGCCATCAACGCGAACAGCGCCGAAATGCCGAGCGTGCCCGCGGCATCGATCCGGTTCAGCCCGGCGATCGAGTAACGCCGGCGGCCGCGGGCGACGAGCCACATTCCGAGCGCGGCCAGCGTGGCTGCCACGTGATACACGCGGCTCGGATCGCGCAGGAACAAGCCCAGATAACCGACGGCCACGTGGGTTGCGACCCCGACGGCCAGAAACAGCCCCGAGAGGCTGGCCACGGTCGCGCCGCACAGCGAAAGCCGCTGTTGCAAGAAGGACAGATCCTGATCGGCGCGTTCCGGCACGCTGCCGAGGCGGATCGTCGAGGGGCGCGCCGAGGAACGCGGGCCGGAGGTGAGTGGGGCTCGGGTGACCAGGGTGCGCCGAGTCTACCCCAGTTTGACGCTGCTCGGCCCCGGCGATACCAACCCGAACATGCAACCGTTGCGGCTAGAAATTCTGATCGCCAGCACGCGCCCGGGTCGCGTCGGTTGGCCAGTTGGTAGCTGGTTCGTCGAGCGCGCGCGCGCTC
>JALYWZ010000401.1:3261-5361 GCA_030852505.1 Myxococcota bacterium
CACGGCCGCTTCGACGTGGTGTTGATCGATCTCAAGGAGCTCGCCTTGCCGATGCTCGATGAGCCAAAACACCCGCGGCTCGGTCAGTACGAGCACGAGCACACCAAGCGTTGGAGCGAGACCGTGAAGGCCGCCGACGCGTTCGTGTTCGTCACTCCCGAGTACAACACCGGCACGCCCCCCGCGCTCGTCAACGCGCTCGACTACCTGCACGCGGAGTGGGCGTACAAGCCGGTCGCGTTCGTGTCGTACGGCGGAGTCTCCGGCGGCACGCGCTCGGCGCAGATGACGAAGCAGATCGTGACGACGCTGCGCATGGTGCCGCTCTTCGAGGCGGTGCAGATCCCGTTCGTTACCAAGTACATCGGCGACAACGGCGCCTTCCAGACCAACGAGACCTTCGACAAGGCCGCGAACGCCATGCTGGACGAGCTGCACCGCTGGGCCGAGGCGCTGAAGCCGATGCGAGCGGGCTGACGGGCTTCGGGGACGGGCGAGCTGGGTTTTTGGCGGCGATTTGCGGGCCGGGCGGGAGCCGGGCGGGCAAATGTGTCTCGCTTTTGGCGTGGTTCTCTTTTTTCGACAGAAAGCCGGCCCTGACGACACTGCCCGGTTCAGGAGCATCAGATGACCCTACGCGCTCGACAGGCCCTATTTTCGTCGGTGTTTTTCGGGGCGCTGGCGGCGTTGTCGGCTCGATCCGCGCTGGCGGACAACCCGATCGTGCAGACCAACTACACGGCGGACCCGGCGCCGATGGTGCACGAGGGCCGGTTGTACCTCTACACGTCTCACGACGAAGACGTGACGGTGAAGGACTTCTTCACCATGAACGACTGGCGGCTCTACTCCACCACCGACATGGTGAACTGGACCGACCACGGCTCACCCGCGAGCTACAAGACCTTCAGCTGGGGAACGGGTGACGCCTGGGCGCCGCACGGCATCGCGCGCGGCGGCAAGTTCTACCTGTACGTGCCGATCAACAACTCGACGGGCTCGAAGATCGGCGTGCTCGTCGCGGACGGCCCCGCGGGCCCGTTCAAGGACCCGCTCGGCAAGGCGTTGATCGCTTCTGGCGGCGGCAACATCGATCCGAACGTGTTCATCGACGACGATGACCAGGCTTACCTGTACTGGGGTAACCCCGACCTTTACTCCGTGAAGCTGAACATGGACATGGTCTCGTTTCAGGGGAGCCCCGCCAAGACGGAGCTGACCCCGGAGGGCTTCGGCACGCGCTCCAACAACGAGCGAACCACGCAATACGAAGAGGGGCCGTGGTTCTACAAGCGCGGCTCGCTGTATTACATGGTCTATCCAGCCGACGGCATACCGGAGAAGATCGCCTACTCCACTGCGTCCGGGCCGCTCGGCCCCTGGAAATACCGGGGCGAAATCATGGCCAAGCAGACCGGCGGGGGCTCGAGCTTCACGAATCACCCCGGCGTCATCGACTACAAGGGCAAGTCGTACTTTTTTTATCACAACGGCGCGCTCCCCGGAGGCGGCAGCTACAAGCGCTCCGTATGCGTGGAAGAGTTCGCGTACAACGCCGACGGCACCATCCCGACCATCAAGCAGACCACGCAGGGCCCGGCTGCCGTCGACACGCTGAACCCGTTCGCGCAGGTCGAGGCCGAGACCATTGCCTTCTCGTCGGGCCTGAAGACGGAGGTCTGCACGGACACGGGCGGCGGCATGAACGTCACCAACATCGACAATGGCGACTACATCAAGCTGAAGGACGTCGAGCTCCTCGACGGCGTGACGTCGTTCGAAGCCCGTGTGTCAGCGTCCACCAGCAACGCCAAAATCGAGCTTCACCTCGACAGCCAAACCGGCACCTCGCTCGGCACCTGCGACGTCTCCGGCGCTTCCTCCTGGACCACCAAGACCTGCGCGGTCACGGGTGGGAGCGGAAAGCACGATCTCTATCTGAAGTTCGTGGGCGGCAGCGGCGCCCTGTTCAAGTTCAACTGGTGGAAGTTCTCGGGGCCCACCGTGCCCGACCCGAACGGCGGAGCCGGCGGCGGCGGAGCGGGAGGCGCCGGTGGCGGAAGCGCGGGAGCTCCCGTTGCGGGCGGCACTGGCCTCGGC
>JALYWZ010000402.1 GCA_030852505.1 Myxococcota bacterium
ACGCTGAACAGCGACACCTCGAGCTGGCCGATCTGCCGCTTGCCCGCGAACAACCCCGGGATCCACGCCGGAGGCGGCTGCACCCCGCCGTCGGATGCCCACTCGAAGCCGGGCCGCGCCGGCGGCATCGGGTTGCGCAGCATCACGTAGAAGAAGTCCTTGGCCGACCAGCGCGCGTACTTGTCCGGGTTCAGCTTCATGCCGTCGCTGGCGAGCTTCAGCGTCATCGCCCCGGAGCGCGGATCCTTGATGTCGGCGAACACGAACCCGCAATGCCCGGGGTTCATGTCGAGGTGCATCGCGTATTGGCAGCCGGCCTGGCGCAGCGCCTTGCCGAGCGTGCGCCCGTCGATCTCCGAGCCCCACGCGTAATAGAGATGGCCCGACGGCGTCACGCACACCGCGGTGCGCTCGGTCATCACGCTCTTGCCCTCGAGCTGCCAGCCCCAGAGCTGCCGCCCCGTCGGGTTCGCGACCCCGTCTTCCACGAGCGGGTCGAGGTTCTGGCGGTAAGACAGCAGATTGTCGGGGATATCGTCGCTCGGCGGCCAGCTCCCGAGCCCGACGCCGCCGCTGTCGTCCACGACCAGCGTCGCGCCGCCCCGCACCGGGGGCAAGAGCACGCGCTTGTTCACCATCATCCCGTATTCGCCGTGGGTGGTCTTGAACGCGCCGTTGAAGGTCGCGACGACGCGCCGGTAGATCGATGGGTCGCGCGGCAAGCGCCCCTCGCCGGGAGGCCCGGTCGTCGGCTTCGGATCTTCGTATCCCGCCTGCATGCCGAGCTCGAGCTGCCGCATGTCCATCGCGATCAACAGCACCTCGGAGTACGGCCGCTCCGGATCGGGACGGATCGTCGTGCGGTAGAAGTACGGCGCGGGCGTCTCGCCGCTGCCGGTCACGGCGGTCTTGAGGAAGTCGTGCTGGACCGCGCTCCACTCGCCCTCGCCCGGCTTCGGATCCTTCCACAAGGACGGGATCGCCGGCGGCGGCCAGGTGTCGGCGCCGCTGCTCACGGCCGAAGCGTCCAGCACCCGGGCGCGCCGTTGCTCGGCGTCGGCGCGCAGGTGCCCGCCTTCGTCACCCTTGAAGAGCGCGTAGGTCGTGCGGCGCAGGCTGTCCCGCGCCCCGAACACCACGTTCTCGAGCCAGGCGATGGGCTCGGGTCCCACCTCGGCGCGCACGCTGTCCACGGCCCAGAAAACCAGCGGTTTCGCGCCGTGGATCTCGGGCAGCGCGCGCGCGGCGTGAGCTTCGCCTCCGTCCTTGGAGCGCAGCACGCGCCGCTCCAGGTCGAACGACAGCGCACGCCCATCCTCGCCGAAATCCACCCCGAGCCGGTCCATGTCGAGCGACAGGTGCGCCATGCGCGCCGGCAGATCGAGCACGATGTTCGTGCGCCCGACGCCGCCGAAGCTCCCGGTGCGTTGAAACGAAGACAGCGCGAACAACAATCGATCGCCGAAGTCGCGCGGCCGATCGCCGTCGCGCACACCCAGCGTCTCGAGCACGCTGATGCCCTGAATGCGCCCGAACGCGAGCGTCGCGAACACCGCGCGCGAGCCGTTGAGCTCGAGCCCGACCTCGTCACCGCGCGGCGTCTCGGTCAGGTTGCGCACCTGCCAGACGTCGAGCGGCGACCCGCCGAACGTCAGCCGCACCCGCGCGCGGTACAGATCGCGCGGCGCTCCCGGAAACGGGCTCGCGAGAAACAGGATCCGCCGCCCCGCGAACAGCTCGCTCAAGAAGTCGTGGCTGCCCTCCCAGGCGAGGTCGCTCTCACGGACCACGCCGCCGGCCGCCTCGCCGAGCATGGCGGCCAGCCCCTCGACCGTGCGCTCGCGCGGCGCTGGCCGCTCGACCCGGGCGACGAGCGCTACCAGAACCGCCGCAGCCATCAGGCCGAGTCGGGAGCGGAAGTGAGCGGCGAGCGGTGACATTCCCTCGGGAGGCGCCTTCTCCTAGCGAGCAGCGCCGAAGGACGCAACCCGGCGACTCCCCCCGGACCCGCCTACTTCCTGGGAAGTCCACGGCATTTGGCGTACTTTTCGAGCGGCGAGGGGCTTGTTGCCGGGCCCTTCGACTGATACGGGAGGCTCCTTTGGCCGCGTCGAACCTCACCTTGCGCCTGGCCTCGGCCGCCGTGGTCGTGCCGCCGCTGTTGTTCTTGATGTACCGCGGACCGGCATGGGGGTTCTTCGCGGTCGTGCTGTTGGCCGCAGCCGTCGCTGCGCACGAGCTGTTCCGGATGACGCACCCCGGCGACGGCATCAGCCAGGCAGTGTGCGTCGCGCTCACCCTGGCCACGGCAGTAGCGGTTTATCGTTTCACGACCGACGCGCGCGCGTTGCTGCTCGCGATCCTGTTCGTGCCGCTCGGGGGCGTGCTCTTGCCATTGTTCCGGCTCGGCGAGATCCCGACCGCGGGCCTGCGCATGATGGCCGGAGCCGCCGGTCCTTTTTACGTCGGCGCCACCATCACGACCCTTGCTCTGTTGCGCCGCGACTTCCCGTCGGGTGCCGGCTGGGTGCTGTTGGCATTGATGTTCGCCTGGCTCGCGGACACCGGCGGCTACTTCTTCGGTCGTTTTCTGGGCAAGACGCCGCTCTATCCCGCGGTCAGCCCGAAGAAGACCCGGGCCGGCTTCGTCGGCGCGCTCGTCGGCGCTTCCGTCGGCACCCTGATCGGCCACTTCACCTTCCTCCCCGAGCTCGACCTCGCGCGCGGCATCCCGCTGGCCGTGGTCTGCGGCGCGGCCGGTCAGCTCGGCGACCTCGCCGAGTCCCTGCTCAAGCGCTCGACCGGCATCAAAGACAGCGGCGCCCTCGTCCCCGGCCACGGCGGCATGCTCGACCGCATCGACGCCCTGCTCGTGGTCGGCCCGCTCGTGTATCTATTTGCGACGCTGACGCAGTAGCTCGCAGGCCGTCGCTCACAGCCGCAAAAGGCGCCGTCTCCCCACCCAGAGCCCCCGGAAACCACAGGGTTTCCTGGCCAATCGGCCTGTCACCACGCGCGCGCGGCCCTGGTAAGCTGAGCGGAATGAGCGACACCACTTCCTCGATGCCTCCGGTCTCGCAACGCCTCGCGAACGACGATCGGATGCCGCGAAGCAGCAAGCTCCCCCCGGCCCCACGCTACGACTTCTTCGGCGTGGTTCAGGGTTACCTCGACGCCGCGGCGAAGCTCGCGGGCACGCCCGAGCACGTCCGCACGATCTTGAGCCAGCCGAAGTCCGAGATCATCGTCCACTTTCCGGTGCGGATGGACAACGGCGAAGTCCGCCTCTTCAAGGGCTACCGCATCCAGCACAACGACACGCTCGGCCCGTACAAGGGCGGCATGCGTTACCACGAAGACGTCTCGCTCGACGACGTCAAGGCGCTCGCCTCCGTCATGACCTGGAAGTGCGCGCTGATGGGTCTGCCCTTCGGCGGCGCCAAGGGCGGCGTCAAGTTCAACCCGCGCAGCGTCTCGCGCGCCGAGCTCAGCCGCGTCACGCGCCGCTTCTTCCACTCCCTCGGCGGCAACATCGGCCCCGACTACGACATCCCCGCGCCCGACGTCGGCACCAACGCGCAGACCATGGCCTGGGCGCTCGACACGTACATGAACACCGTCGGCGTGGTCTCGAAGCAGGCCGTGCTCGGCGTCGTCACGGGCAAGCCCGTCAGCATCGGCGGCACGCTCGGCCGCGAGAAAGCCACGGGCCAGGGCCTCGTGCACTGCGTGCGGCGCTGGGCCGAGCTCAACAAGTTCGACCTCCAGGGCAAGAAGCTGATCCTCCAGGGCTACGGCAACGTCGGCTCCAACGTCGCGCTCTTGCTCGGGCAGCTCGGCGTGTCGCTCGTCGCGGTCGGTGACCACACCGGGTACCTCGTGAACCCCGAAGGCTTCAACGCCTATCGCTTGAAGCAATACGTCGAGAAGACCGGCAGCATCGCCGGCTACCCGAACGGCAGCGCCATCTCGCGCGAAGACTTCTTCTCGTTCCAGGCGGATCTGTTCGTCCCCGCCGCGCTCGAGAACCAGGTCGGCCCGACCGAAGCCGAAGCGCTCCAGGTGCGCCTCGTCGCCGAAGGCGCCAACGGCCCCTGCTCCCCCGAGGGCGAGGACGTCCTCAAGCGTCGCGGCATCGACATCCTCCCCGACGTCCTCGCCAACGCCGGCGGCGTCACCGTCAGTTACTACGAGTGGGTGCAGAATCGCCGCAGCGAACAATGGACCCTCGAGGACGTGGACGACCGCCTCGAGCGGGCCATGCTCGACGCCTACGCGCGCATGGAACAATACGCCCGCAACAAGCACTGCGACTACCGCACCGCCTGCTACGCGGTCGCGCTCGAACGGCTCGCCAAGGCGTACCTGGACCGCGAAATCTTCCCTTGATTCGGGGGATTGGGGGGGCACCGGAGAAAAGGGCGCGCAGCACGTCGTGGTCCGGCGGTGGGCAGGGGAGCGCGGCGCAGTTCGACGAAGCAGCCGCGCAAGCCCCCGCTGCGGAACGGGCTTACGGGCTTACGGGCTTACAGGCTTCGGGCTTACGGGCTTACAGGCTTCGGGCTTACGGGCTTACAGGCTTCGGGCTTACGGGCTTCGGGCTTCGGGCTTCGGGCTTACGGGCTTCGGGCTTCGGGCTTCGGGCTGATTGGTTTACGGGCTCAGGCTGATGGGATCCTGAGGCTAGAAGCCCAAGTGTCGCGAGCCGACTCAACCCCAAGCCACGGATCGCGGGAGGCCTGCGTCCCCGAGTTGGGGATCGTGAACCGCAACCGCAACCGCCTCCGCTACCGCTATCGCTACCGCTTCCGCTTCCGCTTCCGCTTCCGCTACCGCTACCGCTACCGCTACCGCTATCGCTACCGCTTCCGCTTCCGCGCGCGGCTTGCGATTGGCGCGGGGGAGCGGAGCGCTACACTGGCTCGCATGGCGCGGGTTCATGGGTCCACTCAGCCGAAGGCGTTCGGGGTGCAGCCATCATGGCTCACCACAAACGTCGTCGACCCAAACACCGCCGAGCGGGCTGCCTCTGGTGCAAACCCCACAAGGACGAGCGCCGCACCAAGGTCGCGCCCGCCAAGCGCGCGCGCGCGATTCTGGCTGAACCGATCTCGAAGCTGAGCGACTAGGTCGTCCCCGGGTTCGGGATCGCGAACCGCGAACCGCCTCCGCCAACCGCGAACCGCCTCCGCGAACCGCGAACCGCCTCCGCGAACCGCGAACCGCCTCCGCGAACCGCGACCGCTGACAGCGCGGGTGACGTTGGCTCTCCGCGCTTTCCCATTGTGCCGGCGTGCTCGGCGGCGTCCAGGCCGCTTCGCGCCGGCTGCGCCGGTGCCCTTCGGGCAGCCTGGAC
>JALYWZ010000403.1 GCA_030852505.1 Myxococcota bacterium
CCGGGGCGCTGTCGCCTTGGGCCGTCGCGCTCGGCGCCGCGCTGTTTCTGGTGGTCGTCGGCGCCGGCTGCGCCTGGCTCGGCGCCCGCTACGGCATCCGCAAGAGACCGGGACTCGGCTGAAGCCGAATTTCCGCCCGGATTGGACCCTGCCGGGACCCGGAGCTAGCCTCTCTGACCATGAGCCGGGTCGATGACGAGCTGACGAAAGCGCTCGAAGAGTCCGAGACGATCGCCAAGGCCGAGCCGGCTTACGGGGTTTCCGTCGAGTCTCCGACAGCCAAGCGCAAGGGGAACCGCGGGCTGCTCGCGGCGTTGCTCGTGATGGTGATCGGCATCCTGTCGCTGGTGTTCCTCAGCTTCAAGAACGCCGCGGTCTATGCCTACCAGGTCGATCAGGCGGTGAAGGAGCAGACCAAGCTCACCGGCCGCAACATCAAGGTTCAGGGCATCCTGACGCGGGGCACCCTGGTGCGGCGCGATCAGCCCTGCGAGTACCGATTCACGGTCGAGAGCAAGGGCGTGAAGCTGCCCGTGCGCCTGCCTGCGTGCGTCGTTCCGGATACTTTCCGTGACGTTCCGGGCATGGACACCGAGGTGACCGCGACCGGCACGCTCACCGCGGCCGGCCACTTCGAGGCCACGAACGTGATGGCCAAGTGTCCCTCGAAGTACGAAATGCGTGACCGGGCTGAGAAGGGCGAGCGCGCGCCGCACCTTCAGATGCAGACTACGACCGCGCTCTAGTCGAGCTCCGGGCAGCAGGGCCGAGAGCCCGGAAAGATCAGAAAATGTGGGATCGATTCTTACGCGCTTGCCGGCGAGAACCCGTGGACGCGACGCCGGTCTGGTTCATGCGCCAGGCAGGCCGCTACATGGCCGAGTACCGCGCGGTGCGGAAAAAGCACACGCTGCTCGAGATTTGCCGGCAACCCGAGCTCGCGACGGAGGTCACGCTGCAGCCGGTGCGCGCCCTGGGCGTCGATGCGGCGATCCTGTTCGCGGACATCCTGCTGCCGCTCGAGCCGATGGGCGCGCCGTTCGAGTTCGCGGCCGGTGAAGGCCCGGTCATTCACCACCCCGTCCGCGAAGCCGCCGACATCGAGCGGCTCAGGCTCTTCGATCCGGAAGAGGGCTTGCCGCACGTGCTCCAGGCGATCCGCCTGCTGCGCCGGGAGCTCGACGGAAAAACGCCGCTGATCGGCTTCGCTGGCGCGCCGTTCACCCTCGCGAGCTATCTGGTCGAGGGCGGCAAGAGCTCGCACTACGCGATCACCAAGCGGCTCATGTACCGCGAGCCCGAGCTCTGGCACGCGCTCATGCACAAGCTCTCCGAGGTGGTGCGCCGTTACCTGCGCGCGCAGATCAGCGCGGGCGCACAGGCCGTGCAGCTCTTCGATTCGTGGATCGGCGCGCTCGGCCAGAGCGACTACGTGGACTTCATACAGCCTCACGTGCGTCACATCTTGTCCGACGTCGAAAAGGCGGGCGTGCCGGTGATTCACTTCGGCACCGGTACCTCCGATCTGCTCGAGCTGCAGCGCGACGCCGGTGGCACGGTGATCGGCGTCGATTGGCGGACTCCGCTCGCCGACGCCATCGCACGCCTCGGCGACGGCGTCGCGGTTCAAGGCAACCTCGATCCGCTCGTGCTCGACGCGCCGCGCCCGCTGCTCTCACGCCGTGTGGACGAGGTGCTGGCCGCTGCCGGTAACCGGCTCGGTCACGTCTTCAACCTGGGCCACGGCATCTTGCCCGAGACCTCGCCGGATGCCGCCAAGTTCGTGGTCGACTACGTCCACGAGCGCTCGCGGCGATGATCGCCGAGCTCGACGTCGCCGTGGTCGGCGGCGGAATTTCTGGCCTGAGCGCGGCGTTCGCGCTCGTGGGCCAGGCGCCGGAGCTCGCGCTTTCGCTGATCGAGGGCTCGCCCCGGCTCGGCGGTTGCGTGCGCACGGAGCGCGGCGACGGCTTCGTGATCGAGGCGGGCCCCGACTCGTTTCTCCGAACCAAGCCCGACGCGGCAGCGCTGTGCGCCGAGCTCGGCATGAAGTCGGAGCTGATCGAGGTCTTGCCCGGCGCGCACGCCGCGTACCTCGTGCGACACGGCGCGCTCGAGCGGCTGCCCGCGGGCATGGTGTTGTCGGCGCCCACGCGGCTCGGTCCCTTGCTCGACACGCCGCTGCTCAGCTTCCCCGGCAAGCTGCGGGCGCTCGGGGATTTGCTGATCCCCGCGAAGAAGAGCGGCGAGGACGAATCGATCGAGAGCTTCCTCACTCGGCGCTTCGGTGCCGAGGTCGCGAAGACGATCGGCGCGCCGCTGCTCGGCGGGATCTACGCCGGTGACATCGGCGAGCTCAGCCTGCACGCGACCTTCCCGCAGCTATCGTTGTTCGAGAGCCGCTCGCGCAGCGTGATCTTGGGCATGCTCGGGGCGGCCTTGCAGCGCGGAGGCGACGCGCACCCGAGCCTGATTTCCCTGCTGAAGAGCTGGATTCGCACCCGTTCGGTGGCAGCCCCGAGCCCGTTCTTGTCTCTGCGCGACGGGCTCGAGTCGATGGTCGACCGGCTCGTCGAGCGCATCGGCCGCGCTCGGATCCGCGTCGATCACAGCTTGATAGCGCTCGAGCGCGACGGCGGGCGTTTCGTCCTCCGCACGAGCCGCGGCACGCTCTCCGCGCGTGCGGTGGTGCTGACGCTGCCCGCGCCCGTGGCCGCGGCGGTCGTACCCGAGGGGCGGCTGTCGCGAGAGCTCGCCGCGATCCGCTACGCCTCGACCGCCACGGCTGCGTTCGCGTTCTCGAAGAGCGAGCTCGGCCGCGAGCTCGATGGCTCGGGCTTTCTGGTGCCGCCCGGCGAGGGCAAAATACTCGCGGCGACGTGGGTGACGAGCAAGTGGCCGGGACGCGCGCCCGAGGGCTCGATCCTCGTGCGGGCGTACGTGGGGCCGGGGCGCGATCTGGATTTGCCGGACAGCGACCTCGTGGAGCTCGCTCGTTCGGAGCTCGAGCGCCTGAGCGGGCCCTTCGGTGCGCCGCTCTTCAGCCGCCTGTACCGGCATCGGGGTATCCGGCCGCAACCGGGCATCGGTCATCGGGAGCGCCTGGAGCGCCTCGACACCGAGCTCGCCCAGCTCCCGGGGCTGTTTCTCGCAGGCGCCGGTTACGACGGCGTCGGCATTCCGGACTGTATCCGCCAGGCCAAGAGCGCAGCCAGGGCGGCCTTGTCTTTCCTGAATCGCGCGAGCCAGGTTGACAGCAAAGCGCGCTCCACTATTTAGTGGCCCGCAGGGAACTCTCTTCTTCCGGCGTCGTCTAAAGGCAGGACAAGGGACTTTGAATCCCTGAATCGTGGTTCGAATCCATGCGCCGGAACCCCAAATCCCGAACCTCCAGAGAGAGTGGGGAAGGGCGGAACCCCGAAGTTGGAACCCAGCGATCCCGACGACGAGAGCGAGCGCCGATTCATCGAACGGCTCAGGGCTCGCGACGAGCGCGCGTTCCTCGAGCTCGTGCAGCTCTACCAGGGTCGCGTCTACAAGCTCGTGTTCCGCATGGTCGGCCGCAGGGACGAAGCCGAGGATCTCGCGCAAGAAGTCTTCGTTCAGGTGTTCAAGGCGGTCGGCAACTTTCGTGGCGACTCGCGGCTCGGCACCTGGGTCTACACGATCGCGGTCAACCTCTGCAAAAATCGCCTGAAATACCTGGGCCGGCGCAAGACCGAGAGCCAGGCCGACTTCGAGCCGCTGAAAGAGCGGCTCAACGCCGAAGAGGTTCAGGGCTTCACCAGCGGCGACGTCGAGCGACCGGACCAGATGGCCGAGGGGCGAGAGGTCGAGCGCATCGTGCGCCTGTGTCTGGCGGAGATGGACCCGGATTTTCGTGAGGTGCTCGTGCTGCGTGACCTGGAAGACCTGAGCTACGAAGAGCTGTCGGAGATCACGGGCTTGCCGGACGGCACCGTGAAGAGCCGTCTGCACCGCGCTCGCGCGATGCTCAAATCAGCGGTCGAGCGCAAACTCGGAGGCAAGTCCTGATGGCGGATCCCGAAGAGCCCGCTCCCCCGTCGCGACTAGACCCGCAGGGTGAGGAGCAGGTCAAGGAGCTGGTCCGAGGCGCGCTCGGCAGCGCCTCCGTTCCGCCCGATCTCACCCAGGGCGTTCAGCGTCGGATCCGCGCGCGGAGCCGCGGAAAATTCTACGCCGACGGCTGGAGCACCTCCAAGCACCCGCCCGTGAACACCTACCTCGTCACGAGCGTGATGATGCTCGCGTTGCTGTGCGCCATCTACGGCCTCCTGCACCCGCTCTCGGGCTCACCCGTCGAAGTGAAGCCCCCCCAACCGGTCAACGTCCTCCCCGAATAGAAAAAGCTGAGGGCGGCGGGGTTCGATCCAGGCAACAAGAAGGTCGAAAGGGAGGAAGATCGGGAAGGGATTTTGTTCTTGAGGAACTGGAGCGGTATCGCGGACCGAGAGGGTTGCGGCCGTTCGGGTGAAGCCGAGTTGGCGGTGCTGCCTCGCCCCCCAAAAAATCCTTCCGATCTTCTCCCCTTCCAGTCTTCTTGTTGCATCCCCCGGCCACGCCGCAGTTCGTTGGGACCACGCTCGAAATCGTCTATGAGCTTGCTGTGACGCCCCCAGCCGGTAAGCGAGCCACGATCAAGGACGTCGCGAAACGCGCCGGGGTTTCGACGGCGACGGTGTCGTTCGTGCTGAACGACAACCCGAACGAGAGCATCAGCCCGAAGGTGCGGCGGCGGGTGCTCGAGGTGGCGCGCGCTCTGAATTATCACGCCAACGCCGCGGCGGCGGGCCTGGCGCGCAAGCGCATCGTCAACGTGGGCATCGTCTTTTACAAGCAGGACGACGCCATCAGCAATCACTTCTACTCTTTCGTGGTCCAGGGCGCGGTCAAGGAAGCGATCGAGCGCGAGTACAACCTGCTCTTTTCGTACGTCGATGCGACCTACAAGAGTTACGCCGATCTACCCAAGATCGTGCGCGAGAAGAACGTCGCGGGCGTGCTGTTCATGCGCCGGCTCGAGCCGCGCATGGTGCGTGATCTCGAGTCGCTCGGCGTCGCCGTGGTCGCGGTCGATACGTCCCCGCAGCTCCGCGGCATCAACGCGCTCTTGATCGACAACCGTCGCGGGGGGGCGCTCGCGGCCGAGCACCTGATCGAGCTCGGGCACGTGCCGGCCATGCTCTTGCCGCGCCGGCCGGCGCCGAGCGTCGCCGAGCGTCTGGCAGGGTTTCGCGCCGCCTTCGAGCGCCACGAGCTCGCGTTCGAGAAGTCAACGCACGTGGTCGACACCGAGGCCTTCACCTTCGAGGCGGCCTACGAGGCCACGCAG
>JALYWZ010000404.1 GCA_030852505.1 Myxococcota bacterium
TCGAGGTGGGCTGCCGGGATTTCTCCACGTCGAAGGCAGCCGCGTGACGCTGCCCGACTACCGAGGGAACTTTCTGTTCAACACCCTCGGCAACATCGAAGTGAATCCGCGCGCCGGGTTGGTCGCGTGCGACCTCGAGCGCGGCGATCTGTTGTTGCTGACGGGGAGCGCGAGCATCGGCTGGGACGCCCGCGCGCTCGAACGATTTCAGGGAGCCGAGCGCCTCCTCCACCTGGACGTCGCAGAGCAGGTGCTGCTGTCGGGAGGGCTCGGCCACCGCTGGTCCGCCCCTGAGCTCGCGCCTGAACTCGAGCGCGGAATCCGGGACAGGCTGACTCGCGAACCGTAGTGGGCGGACTTCGGATTTCGGGTTAGTCTTCAAGCCATGACGGCGGCGAGCTCGGGGCTTCGGGTTCTGGGGTATGGGGCCGTGTTGTGGCTCACTGCAGGTTGCATGGCCCATCAAGCCGAACCCGGGGTGAACGCCCTGACGGCCGAGCGCATCCGGGCCACCCGCGCCGAGCAGCAGGTCGCGGCCCTCGAAGCACGCCTCACGCGCCTGGAGGCTCAGGCACAGAAGCCCGCAGCAACGGATCCGAAGAGCTCCGACAAGCTCGACCGGCTGATCGCCGCTCAGGAGCGGATGGTTCAGAACCTGGAGCGCCTGCAGGCCCCGACCGTGGTCCCCGTTCCGGCCCCGGGCCCGCACGGCTCCCCGGCCGCGAGCACTCAAGCCGGTCGAAGCTCAAACACGGCACTATCCGACTACATCCAAGACCTGATAGACCGTTCCGCGTCGGATGCTCCCCCGTGGCGCGGCGGCCTCTCGCGCGAAAAACGCGAGGCCCTGCGCATCCTCCTCAAGCCCGAGCGCACCCTCGACCTCGGCAACCCGATGGAGCTCTAGAGCCAAAAAGACGCCCCATCCGTCTCAATCATGCACGCATGATGCAACCGGATGCCCGCGGCAGCCCGTACCTTGCGGCGGAGCCCCCAAACAAATACTTCCGAGCTTTCCCCCTTCCGACCTTCTTGTTGCATCCCCTCGCTAGGCCGCGATGGGACGAGGGTTACTTGACCGCGCCGGGCAGCCGCCCAAACGTCCGCGTCGCTAGCGACGGCAGCTCGCCACAGGCTTCCGGGCCGAGGTTTTGGAGCTCCTCGGGATCCCGCTTGAGGTCGTAGCACTTGTAGCCGGGGTCCCACGAGCGGGCCTCGAGCTTCATGTTCCGGTGCATGTAGCCCCAGTTCTCGAACGCGCAGCTCCACACCCCGGCGCAGTTGGTGAACGGCAGCGGGATGTCCGTGGGCTCGGGGTCCAGCAGGCTTCGGCCGGGCAGCTTCTCGAGGTACTCGGCGATCCCGGGGTCGTCCTTCACGCCCATCAGGTCGAGGATCGTGGGCGCGATATCCACGTGATAGACGTACTCGTGCCGCTTCTTCTCGAGGTTCGCGGCTTCCTCGTCGGTGAGCGTTCCGGGCGGCGCGTCGATCCAACCGGGCACGTGGATCTCTTCGTCGAAGATGCTGAAGGTGTGTCCCATTTGCCCGTGCTCGCGGAACGCCTCGCCGTGGTCGCTCGTGTACACGATCACCGTGCGCTGCCCGGCGGGTGTCTTGCGTAGGTTGGCCAGCATGTCTGCCAGGTGCAGATCCTGCTGATGCACGGCGTTCTGATAAAAGTTCTTGAACGCCTGGTTGTCCTCCGCCGCCTTACTCGTGCTCGAGGGTTGGAACGGCATGGGTAACGAGGGGTCGACGAAGTACGGGTAGTGGACGTTCGAAAGCTGGACAACGGCGAGGTACGGCTCCTTCAGCTCTTCGAGGCCGCGGCTCACGTGAGCTGCGAGCAAGCCCTCGGGTGCGCCCATGTCCAGGTCCGCGGTCGGGTCGAGCTCGGTCGCGCTCGTGAAGTGCCCGACGCCGAGGTTCTTCACCCACAAGCGGGCGTTGCCGAACATCATGTTCTGACTGGTCCAGAACGCCGTGTCGTAGCCCGCGGCTCGCGCGTAGTCGTAGATCAGTGGCCAGGTGTGGAGCGTCTCGCGGTCTTCCACCGGGCGGAGCCCCGACCACAGAACCGCCAGGGAAATCGCGGTGCACGAGGCCATCGAGCGCATCTCGGTGAACGGATGGCGATTCGGGAACATGCGGTTCGTCGCCGCCGTGCGCTGGCAATCCGGATCGTGCTCGATGCACACGGCGTCCGAGCGAACGCTCTCCAAAATCACGAACAGCACGTTGCGCTTCGGCACGTTCGCTCGGGTGAGCGGCGGGACGGGCAAGGAATCCCTCTGCCGCGGCCGCACCTGGTCGGATTGCTCGGTCAGCCCGAGCTGGGTCTGGATCAAGCCGCCCACGGCGTTCAGATACAGAATGTCCGGCGTCGAAGCTTGCGCGTGGCGATGCTGCGTCGGAATGAAAAAGCTCGCGACGAGCAGCACCGGCGCGACGTAACCGGCCACCTTCGCCTTGCGTCCCCGTGGGCGCACCAGCTTGCGCCCCGACCACACCAGGCCGAGCGCCAGCAAGAACGGAGGGAGCTTGGCCGTCACGTAGTTGCCGATGTCCGCGAACAGCTGATTGATGACGCTGTCCTTGAAGTTGCTGGCAAAGACCGAGACGTCGGTGTTCAGGTACGCGTTGTATTGGTCGAAGAAATACGCCTGGCCGCCGAGCGAGAACGTGAGCGCGATCACGAACAGCACGGCGTTGACCCAACGCGCGTAACCGCGTCGCCGCGAGGCGGCGTACAGCAAGACCCCCCAGACGATCAGGCTCTCGACGATCGCGGCCAGGTAGGTGAGCCGATAGGTCGCGTCCAGCGCGGTGAGCCGCGGCCACCTGCGGTAAAAGTCGGTGCCGACCACGATCACCGTAGCCGATACCAAGAGCGCGATCGCCACTCGGGAACGGAGCAACGCCCGCCGCTCCAGGCGCGCCCGGCCGGCCGGGGAAAGCGGGGCGGGGGGCGCGCCGGGCTCAGGCAGCGGGCCTGGGCTTCGAAGATCGAAGGCGTCCGACACGGAGGCCGAATCTTAGCAAAGGCTGCTCCAGCCTGGCACCGCAGCTCCACGGAAATGCCACGGAATGCCGGCCGGCCCCGGAGTCGGCCCCAGACAACCCCCCGGGGGTGCGCTCCGCGTCAGCTGAGCGCGAGCATTCGGTCGATCGGGATGCGCGCGCGCTGCCGGAGCTCTGGCTCGAGCTCCACCGCCGGTGAGAGATCGCGGAGCGCTCGGTAGACCTTTTCGGGGGTGTTCAGGCGCATGAACGGGCACTCGTTGCAGGCGCAGTTGGCTTCTGGCGGTGCTGCGATGAATTGCTTCTCGGGCGCCTTCCGCCGCATCTGGTGCAGGATGCCGGATTCGGTGGCCACGACGTACGCGGGCGCGTCGTCGGTCTGCACGAAGCGGAGCAGCGCCGCGGTCGAGCCGATGAACGCCGCTCGCTCGAGCAGCGGCTGCTCGCACTCGGGGTGAGCGATCAGCTTGGCTCGCGGGTGCTCGAGCAGCAGCGCCTCGAGCTTCCGCAAGCTGAAGGTCTCGTGGACGATGCAGCTGCCCGGCCAGAGCACGAGCTCGCGCCCGGTCTCTTTGGCGACGAACACCCCGAGGTTGCGATCCGGCGCGAACAAGACCTGCTTGTCCCTGGGGATCGACGACACGATCTTCACCGCGTTGCTGGAGGTGCAGATGTAGTCGCTCTCGGCCTTCACGGCGGCCGAACAGTTGATGTACGTGACGGCGACGGCGCCCGGATATTGCGCCCGCCAAGCCTTGAAGGCATCGACGGGGCAGCCGTCGGCGAGCGAGCAGCCTGCCTTCAGATCGGGCACGACGACCGTCCGCTCCGGGTTCAGGATCTTCGCCGTCTCGGCCATGAAGTGCACGCCGGCGAAGACGATCACGTCGGCTTCCGTGCGGGCGGCGGCGCGCGACAGCTCGAGCGAGTCGCCGATGTGGTCGGCCAGATCCTGGATCTCGCTCTCCTGGTAGAAGTGCGCGAGCAACACCGCGTTCCGCTCGCGCTTAAGGCGGCGGATCTCGGCGTCGAGGTCCGCGGGCGGCGTGTCGTGCACGAGGGGCAGGGAGCTGAACGCCATGTTGGCGCTAGTGTAGCCACGCTTTCGGCGCGCGCGACCCTCAGCCGTTCTTGTCGGGGTCGGGAGTGCGGTCCACCTTCGGGACGGCGTTCGCGAAGCGCTCGGCGAACACCTCGGGCCCCACGCTGCGGCTCGGGTCCAGCTCGAAATCAGGAGCCTCACCCGGGCGGAGCTTCGAGAACAGCTCCTCGATCTCGCGCTTGGCAAGACCCACGGACTCGAGCGCCGCGGCGTCCAGCCGCACACCAGGGCGGGTGACGAGCGCGCCGTCTTCCACGGCCACGAGCTTCGACAGCGCCGCGAGCTCTCCGCGGCTGAGCCGCGCGCCGCAGACGTCGTAGTCGATCCAGGCCTCGTACGAGAGCGGCGCCACGTGCTTCAGCATCCCGGCCATGACGCGGCCGTACTCCTGGATTTCCCACTGCGCGTGCGGATCGGCGCGAAGCCGCAAGAAGTGCAGCAGGTTGTGGAGATCGATCTTCCAGTACCACTGCGTGTACGTGGATACGGGCAAGTCTATTCGCGAGATCTCCCGCGCGATGTCCTCGCCCGTCAGCCACTCATACGTGGCCTGACTCTCCTTGCGGATCGACTCCCAGCGCCTCCGCGCTTCGGCGTGAACGCGCGGATCGGCCCCGGCGCCGCTGCGACCCTGGTTGTTCCTGCGGCTCTGAGTCTGCAGCTGCTCGGCGGGCGGCGTGTAGAACAACATCGGGATCAGCGAGTAGCGACCCGAATACTCGTTCACGCTCGCCGTGCGGTGGCGGATCCACTGCCTTGCCACGAACATCGGCATGCAGCAGTGGAATTTCAGCTCGACCATCTCGCTCGGCGTGGTGTGCGAGTGGCGCCGCAGGTAGCGGATCAAGCCGCGCGTCTGGCTGGTCTTTCGGGTCCCGTAGCCGTAGCTGACGCGCGCGGCGCGCTCCACGCAGTCGTCGGTGCCCATGTAGTCGACCAGCGCCACGAAGCCGTGGTCGAGTACGGGAAAGTACTTGCCCAGGATGGATTCGGCGCCGGCAGAGGTGGGGCGGAGTGACGTCATGGTGGAGCGGGGGTTGGTAGCATGGGTATCCGGCCCCAGGTATCGGCTTTCAGGTATCGGGTTTCTGGTAGGCCGAGAGCAGAGCTCATGCCCAGAACCTTAAGGAACGCCCGCCCGGCAAGTTTGCGGTTTTGGCGAGGCTTTCGCGAGCACCGGAGCGGAGCGTACGAGGGTACGTGAGCACCGGAGCGC
>JALYWZ010000058.1 GCA_030852505.1 Myxococcota bacterium
CTCTACGCCAGCCCGCTCGAGCAGCGCGCTCTGCAGCCGCTCGCGCGCGCGGTGATGGCGGGTCTTGACCGTTTCTTCCGGGATGCCGAGCACCTCGGAGGTCTCGGAGACGCTCAGGTTTTCGACCGAGCGCAGCACGAACGCGGTGCGGAACACTTCGGGCAAGGCGTCGACCGCGTCTTCGAGAAAGCTCCGGAGCTCACGGCTGCCGAACCGATCTTCCGGCCCAGGTTCTGGAGATGCCATGGTCGGTTCCTCGGCGTCTAGCTCGGTGAGTGGCTCGAGTCGCCGGCTTCGACGCAGACGAGCGAAGGCTTCGTGCACGGCGATCCGCGTCAACCAGGTCGAAAAGCGGGCGCGGCCCGAGAAGCCGTCGAGGTGTGAGAGCGCGTTCAGATAAGCCGTCTGCATGATATCGACGGTCTCGTCGTCGTTGCGGACGATCGCGCGCACCACGCGATACAAGCGCTGGTTGTAGCGTCGCATCACCACCTCGAAACAGGCCACGTCGCCCGCGCGCACGCGCTCGACGACTTGGTCGTCGTCCAACTCCTGGGAGGCGGACTCGGACCCCGGCCGGACGGCGGTCATGTGGAACAGCATAGGCTCTCCAGACTGAGTCGGAGCTCGCCGAAAGGTTCCCGCCCAGAGTCGCAGATTGATCCCAACCCCGCGTATTCCGACCAGATCGGCCGCTTGACCGAGCTTCTTCGCTCAGTTAGCACTACCCGCAGGCGTCTTGGCTCGAGTCCCCCGCGCGAAGGTGTGCTGCATCGAGAGCGTCGAGGAAGCTCGGCTGGCCGTGGCCGAGGGCGTCGACGCGATCGGGCTGGTTTCGGCGATGCCGAACGCAGCGGGCGTGATCTCGGAGAGCACGATCGCGGAGATCGCCGCTGCGGTCCCGCCGCGCGTGTCCACTTTCCTGCTCACGGGCTCGACCGAGCCGGATGCGCTCGTCGCGCAATACGAGCGCTGCGGCACGACCACGATTCAACTCTGTGAGCGGTTGACCACGGGCGCGCTCGAGCGGCTCCGCGAGCGCATCCCGGAAGCCGCGCTGGTGCAGGTCATTCACGTCTCCGGTGCAGAAGCGCTCGACCAAGCGCTCGCGGTGGCCCCGTACGTCGACGCGCTGCTCCTCGACACTGGCGCTCCCCGCCACGGCGTCGACGAGCCCGGCTACGCCGTTGCCCACGACTGGGCGATCAGCGCCGAAATCTGCCGCTCCGTCCCCGCGCCGATCTTCCTCGCGGGTGGCTTGCACGCCGCCAACGTCCGCGCTGCCATCGATCTGGTCGGCCCCTGGGGCGTCAGCGTCTGCTCCGGCGTCCGCGCCGACGGCCGCCTCGATCTGAACCGCCTCCGCTCCTTCCTCGCCGCGCTCGGGCGCACGCCCGTCCCCGAAGTCGATCTGCGGCACTGACTACGGCAATGTGCGTCGTGGCGAGTGGGTGCAACAGGAAGGCGGGAAGCAGCGCCGGTCAAAGCCGGCATGAGGATGCAGGTGAGCGAGACGAGATGACACCATCGAAGCGAGCAAGTCCTGCCCCAGGAGGAGTCCACCCCTGGGAAACCCAGCCTTGCGCACGGCGTGGCGACACGTCGGGCGAAGCGTAGGCGGGCCAATGAGCGGGCCGGGCGATAGAGCTCCGAAACTTCTACGTTCGAGGGAGCCGACCCAATTTCCTGATGGGGAAGGCCAAGATGCAGCGCCGACAAGAGTGGGCGTGGCGGCTGCAGACCCTCCGGAGTCCGACGAGTTCGGCACGCTCAGACAGCCTCACGCACGGAAACCGGGAGATCTCGACGCAGCTTCCTCGGCAATGGTGTCCGAGAAGCAGCCGCGGGAAGGCGACGAGCCGCAATCCGCTGGAGAGAGCGTCGAGAAGTCGGACGCGGGCGTAGTACCGGAGAAGCCGGCGAAGACGTGGGTAACGCCCGTCGAGTCGGTGGAGGGAAGGCCCTCGGCCAAGGGAAAATCTGCTGCACGAAACGCACGCTCGACTCAGCGCGAGGAAAGTGCGCTCACGGCCCTGCAGCAGATCGGACAGCGAGCGAAGAACGCTTCGCTCTCCGTTGACCCAAGGTGGGAGCCCGGTGCGGGAAATCCGCTCGCCGGGTTCTGTCCGGGGGGCGGCCCGAAAGGGCCGTCCCTACCGGAACGGGGAGAAGATCGGGAAGGGATCTTTTTATGGGGGCCTGCTCCGTTCGGGCGGCTGGGGCGGTCGGGTCGCAGATGTCGCCGACGACGCCCCAGTTCCACACAACAAAAAAACCTTCCGAACTTCCTCCCTTCCAACCTTCTTGTTGCATCCCCTGTCCACGCCGCACTGAGATTTTTCTATTTGGGTTCGAAAGCGAGCACCAAGTCGGTGAGGTCGCCACCATAACGGAGCTCGATGCGTTCGGTGACGACGAGGCCGCCGGGGATGCCGTCGTCATAGGTGCGGATCGAGCTGCCGGCGTTGGCCATCAGCCAAACGCGGCGATTTTCTTCTTGAACGAAGCCGCGCACGAACTTGGTGCCGAGCGAGTTGCGGCAATGCGGGCTCAGTCGCTGGTCGAGGTCTTTCGGGAGCCAGCGCAGCGTGCCCGGGTGAAGCTGCGTGTAGAATCTCCAGCCACCGCAGGTGCGATTGTCGAGCAATACGGTCTCGGCGGGACCCCGATAGTTTTCACCCTGGCGCTCGAGTAAGCGCCGGAGGGCACGCGGGAACGCGGACGACTCGCTGAAGATGCGCTTGTTCGCGTGCCAGGTGCTCTCGAAGGCTACGAAAGGGAGGAGCACGAGTAACGCGCTCGGTAAGAGCGCGAGGAACCGCGGCAAGCGCCGGCACAGCTCGTCGATCGCGAGGCCCGAAAGCCCCGCGGTGTAGACCAGAAGGAACAGGTTCGTGCGGAACGCGCCGAGCGGCCACAACCCGGCGCGGTTGATCGCGCACAGCGTGAGCAGCGGGAGTAGCAGCAGCAGGGCGAGCCGCAGCCGGCGCCGCAAGCCGAGCGCAAGCGTGCCCAGCGCGACCAGCAGCGTCCAGATCCAGGAATCGACGTCCCTCAGCTGGTCGAGCGTCTCGGACGACAAGAGCTCGGAGACCCAGAGTCGGATGCGGATCCCGGGAAAGCTCGTCATGCTGAAGACGCGCTCGCCGAACCACGCGAGCCGCGAGGTGTCGCTGCCCTCGACGTAGAAAGTGCCGTACTTCCTGGCCCAGAACTGGGTTTCACCGCCGGACGGGCCGAGATCCATCTGGCGCCAGAGGAAGACGTAGAGCCCGACCAGCGTGAGCACGGTGAGCGCGCCGCCGGCGAACACGAACACCACGTGCCGGCGCGAGCTCGCGACCGCCGAAATCAGCAGTGCGAGGTAAAGGCCCGGGTACAGGATCGCGATGTCTTGCGCCATCAGCACGGACAGCGGCGCTAGCGCGAGCACCCACCACAGATCTCTGTCGCGGCGTAGCGCGGCGTAACGCAGCGCCAGCCAGATCAACAGCAGGTGAACGGCCAGACTCGGAGAGTAGGGCTTGAACTCCTTGGCCATGTCGATCGCGGCCGGGTGCAACGCCACGATGGTGACGAAGAACAAGCGCGCCGCGGCCGTCCCGAACAAGCGCGCGGCGAGCGCCGGCGACAGGAACAACAGCAGCAGTCCGAGCGACCACGACACGAAGCGCAGCACCGACTCCCACGGACCGAACAGCTGAACCAGCACCTTCGTGATCCCCATGAACAGGGGAGGGCGGATCAACAGCTCCTCCATCGGGTTCTGGATCAGCCGGCGCGCCCAGCTCGCCTCGTCTACGTCGACGCCGACGACGTTCCACAGATAGCCGCGGGTTCGAAGGAAGGCGCCGTACAGCAGCAGCGCCGCCATCGCGAGCCACACCAGCTGCTCGCTGCGCGGACGGGAGCGAAAGCTCTGCCACCAGGAAACGGCCGCCGAGCGCAGCGCTACTCGCAGCATCGCACCCGGAAATCGGCGGAAGGCAACCCCATCGCCCGCGTTTAAACGCCGTGTCGTGCGTGGGTCAAGCCGCGGTAACGTGAGTCAAGTCTTCTCAGGTCCGGTTCAGTGGCCGGTCCGTGGGGGCCGCGTAGAGCGCGATGAAGCTGATCAGCGCTGCGCCGCTCAAATACAGACCGACCGGGAACAGCCCCCCGCGATCGGCGAGCGCCTGCGCGATCATCGGTGCGAGCGCACCGCCCAGGATCCCTCCGAGGTTGAAGGCCACCGAGGCCCCGGTGTAGCGCACGCGCGCCGGGAACATACCCGGAAGCCACGCGCCGAGCGGTCCGTAAACGAGTCCCATCAATACCAGCGCGAGGCTCAGGAAGGCACCGAACGTGAACAACGAGCCCCCGAGCGCGACCGGAAGCAAGAAGCCCGCGGCCACGGTCAGCGCGCAACCCGCCATCAGCACGCGCCGCGGATCGAAGCGATCCGAAAGGTATCCCGCGAGCACGATGCCGGCGGCCATGAACAGGATCGCGACGAGCTGCACGGCCAGCACGGTCTCGCGCGGGTGGCCGAGAGTGGTCGTCGCGTAGCCGAGCGCGAACGCAGTGCACAGATAGAAGATCGCGTAACAGGCGACGACCGCGAAGATGCCCGCGAAGAGGCGGCGCGGGTGAGCCTTCACCACCTCCGCGAGCGGCACGCGCGCGGGTGGTGCTTCCGCCAACGCGCGAGCGAACGCCGGCGTCTCGGCGATCTTCAAGCGCACCCACAAGCCCACGCCGACCAGCAGCACGCTCGCCGCGAACGGCAAGCGCCAGCCCCACGAGAAGAACTGCTCCGGAGTGAGCGCGAGCCCGAGCACCAGAAACATTCCATTCGAGGCGATGAAGCCGACGGGCGCGCCGAGCTGCGGGAACATGCCGAAGCGCGCCTGGTAGCCCGGCGGCGCGTTCTCGACCGCGAGCAGCGCGGCGCCGCCCCATTCTCCGCCGAGCCCGAAGCCCTGTCCGAAACGCAGCAGGCACAGGAGGAGCGGCGCGAGCCAGCCCGCGCTCTGGTACGTCGGCAAGAGCGCGATCGCGACCGTTGAGCCGCCCATCAAGAGCAGAGACGCTACGAGTGTAGACTTCCGTCCGATGCGATCGCCGAAGTGACCGAACACGCTGGCTCCGAGCGGTCGCGCGACGAAGGCCACTCCGAAGCTGGCGTAAGCGCTGAGCAGCTCCGCCGAGCTCGAGGTGGAAGGGAAAAACAGCTTTCCGAACACCAGGGAAGCCGCGGTCGCGTAGATGTAAAAGTCGTAAAACTCGACGGCAGTGCCGACCAGGCTGGCGAGGACGACGCGGCGGGAGGAAGCGGCTGACACGCGGACGCTCTTACCACTGGAATTAAATGGCGTTCAGGATCTTGTCGAACCCGGCGCCTCGAGCACAAGCGGGGGCCGAGGCAGCGCGACCGGAGTGCGAGGGCAGGGCACATACGAGTCCGTCTCAGGATGATTCGAGTCGCGTAACCGCGAGTGCGGCGATTGCGGATCGCGCTGGATTTCACGGTGTGAGCTCGAGACGCGAGTGCATCACTGCGATTCGCGCGAATCGCAATGAATTGCGGAACCAAAACCTGTTCCAGGTAACTACGAGAATTATCGAGCGGCGACGGACTGACCATCAGCGAGCGCCACAACAAAGAAAGATCAGAACGCGGTTGAAAGCGTTGCCCGCGGTTACTGCAAGGGATAGTGTTGGAAAGCGTCGTGGAGGATCTTGCGATTGGGATCCGTGTCCGCAACGCGCGTGCGATTTCCTCGAGGTGAGTGCCATGAACACCTGGCGCATCGGGATAGTGGGCGCAGTCCTCCTGACGGGCTGCACCGGAACGATCGACAACGGTGAAGGCGACGGAAGACCGGGTCCTGCCTCGCCAGGGCCAGGCGCTCCAGGCGCGCCAGGCGCCCCAGGAACGGGCACCCCTGGGACCGGAAGCCCCGGGACCGGAGCCCCGGGGAGCGGAACCCCAGGAACCGGCACACCCGGCACTGGCACGCCGGGAACCGGAACACCGGGCACCGGAACCACGGCGTGCACTCAGGGCGTTCCCGCGACGTCTCAGCTGCCGCGGCTCACGCGCTCGCAGTACGACAACACGATCCGCGATTTGATGGGGATCACCAGTGGTCCCTCCGCGATGCTCGCGCCCGACACACCGGGTAGCGTGGATCAGCGCGCCTGGGACGGCTACAAGGCCGCGGCCGACGTGCTCTCCGCTCAGGTGCTGAGCGACACCGCGGTGCGCTCCAAAGTGGTGGCCTGCTACGGCACCGAAGAGGCGAGCTGTGCCAAGTCGTTCATCGCCGACTTCGGCAAGCGCGCGTTCCGGCGCACGCTCACCGCGGACGAGCAAGCGCGCTTCGAGGCCATCTACGCCGACCGCGCCAACCTCACGGCGACGGGCACCTTCGATGAAGCGATTCAGCTGATCGTACGCTCGGTGTTGATCTCGCCGTCGTTCCTGACTCGCGCGGAGCTGGGCCAGACCACCGAGGGCGGGCTGTTCGCGCTGACCGGCTTCGAGGTGGCGTCGCGGCTCTCGTACATGTTGTGGGGCAGCATGCCGGACGAGCAGCTGTTCCAGGCGGCTGAAGCCAATCAGCTCGCCACCGCGTCGGGTGTGCTCGATCAGGCCAAGCGCATGCTGGCCGATCCGAAAGCCCGCTCGAAGGTGAGCGCGTTCCACGAGCACTACGCGCACATGGGCGAGGGCACGCGCTGGGCAGCGATTCAGCGCGACCCGGGTGTGTACCCGCTGTTCCAGGCCAACATGGTGCCGCTCTTGTCGGACGAGACTCGGCGGCTCTTCGACTACGTCGTGTTCGACCTGGGCGGCTCGTTCCGCGACCTGTTGACGACGTCGACGGCGTTCGTGAACGCGACCACGGCACCGCTCTACGGCCTCGACCCCTCGAAGTACGGCGCCGAGTTGACCAAGGTCGATCTCGATCCGGCGCAGCGCCCTGGCATCTTCACGCGCGCCGGCTTCCTCACGGCGTACTCGCTCTACAACCGGCCCTCGGCGATCTTGCGCGGCGCTTTCATCCAGAAAGACGTGCTGTGCGCCCAGCTCGGCAGCCCACCCGCCAACGCGGAATCCACGCCGCTACCGACGGCGGGCCTCGCCACCAACCGCCTGCGCACGGACGCGCAGACCGCGGCGGCCGAGTGCGCGAGCTGCCATCACAACTTCATCAACCCGACGGGCTTCGCGCTCGAGTCGTTCGACGCGATCGGCAACTGGCAAACCACCGAAAAGGACACGGGCGCGCCGATCGATACGGTCGCCACCGTTCCGGTGGGCAGCACGATGGTCAGCGTCGCCGGTGCGGCGGATCTGATGAAAGCGATCTCGGAGTCGCCCGAGGCGCGCGCCTGTTACGCCAAGCACTGGGTCCAGTTCGCCTACGAACGGGTGCCCACCGAACAGGACGCCTGCACGGTCCAGAGCATGGCCGAAAAGCTCACCCAAACCGGCTACACGGTCGTCGATCTGATCGCCGACCTCACGCAGAGTCAGTCGTTCCGTTTCCGAGCCATGGAGGTGGCGCCGTGAACCGAAGGTTTTTCCTGAAAGGCGTCGGCGGCGCCATGTTGGCCACGCCGTTCCTGAGCTCTCTCGAACGCACCACGCAGACCGCCAGGGCAGCCACCGACGCGCCCAAGCGGCTCGTGATCTTCTACACGCAGAACGGCTGCATCACGAACCGCTGGTTCCCCACGGTCGAAAATGGACCGCTCACGGCGGAGTCGCTCGCGGGCAAGACCATCGAGGGTCTGACGCCCGTGATGGACAAGCTGCTGTTCCCGCGCGGTCTCGCGATGTTCCCGCGCGGTCAGATCAACGGCTACTTCGATCCGCACGACCAGGGCATGGGCTCGAAGCTCACGGCGGCGCCGATCGACTCGGCCGGCGACCACTGGGCCACCGGGCGCTCCCTCGACCATGTCGCAGCCGAGCTCGTGAACCCGGGGACGAAGACGCCGCTCGTGCTCTCGGTCGGCAACACGTTCGCGAACGTGAAGGGCATCGTCTCCTACAGCGCGGCGAACGAGCCGTATTCGCCCGAGACCAAGCCGGTCAACGTCTACAAGAACCTGAGCGGGCTCTTCCAGTCCGGCAGCGTGGAGGCTCCCACCGAGGCGGACTACCGCGTCAAACAGGGCAAGAGCGTGCTCGACCTGGTGCGCGCCGATCTCGACACGTTCAAGCGCTTCAAGATGAGCTCGGCAGACGTGCGCAAGGTCGACGATTGGGCCTCGCTCCTGCGCGAGACCGAGGTGCAGGTGGTTTCCGCCGCCTGCAACGCAGATCTCGCCGCACAGCTCGAGGTGACGGAGGCCGCCGTGAACGAGACGGGTGGCCGCGGCTTCGACATGGCGACCGCCTTCACCAAGGGCGGCGACATGATGCTGAAGCTGATCGCGCTGACCATGATGTGCGACTCGAACCGCGTGATCCTGATGCAGTGGCCGGGCTTCGTCACCTTCAAATGGGACGGCATGGACCACCAGTACGACCACCACGGCCTGTCGCACCGTAACGGCAGCGCAGCGGTCGGCGGCACCTGTGTGGAAGGCGTGATCGATCAGCTCCACCAGATCGATAGCTGGTACGCCGCTCGTTACGTCAAGCTCGTGAACCTGATCCACAGCATCCAGGAGGGTGAAGGCGTCAGCATGCTCGACAACTCCGCGGTGATGTGGCTCCCCGAGCTCGCCGACGGCAACGCCCACAACAACAACAACCTGCCGATCGTGATCGCCGGCAGCGCGGGCGGTTACCTGAAGACCGGCGTCGCCGTGAACGTCGAGGGCGGCAGCAAGGCCCTCGGCACCGGCAACAGCGAGGCCAGCTGCGTCAGCGGCACCGACGTCGGCTTCGGCACCGGCTCGAACGGCGGAAACGTCCCGCTCAACAAGCTGTACGTCACGCTGATGAACGCCCTCGGCGCCAAGAACGCGGACGGCAGCCCGATCACCGAGTTCGGCGTGCTGGACAGCAACGACGTCGACGCGGGCATCACCAAGCCCGGCGAGCTCGACTCGATCAAGGCGTAAGACAGGCAGGTCGAGGCCGCACTACCGGGGACGGCGCCGTCTTTGGGCCGCCCCCGGCGTGTCGCGACTCGAGCGAGCCCGCGGGTCAGCGGAGCTTTTGGGTCTTCGCGATCACGTTTTTGCCCTTCTGGCCGTCGCCGATCGCGGTGAACGCCCGGACCAGCTCCTCCTTGAAAATCTCGAGAAAGCGCGTGGCGTCAACGCCGGCGCTGCGGGCGATCGCGGCCTTGACCGCGGCCTTCGCGGCCACTGGCCGGTTGTTGTAACCCTCGTGGAAGATCGCGCGGAGCCAGGCGCTCTGCCGATAGAAGCCGGCGAAGCGCTGGTGGGCGGCCGCGCCGTACCACAGGCGAACGCGGTCGAGCTCGTTCGCGATCATGCGCTGCGCGATCGCGACTTCGGCGATGATCGCCTCGGGTTCGAAGCTGGCGCGGTAGAAGCGCTCGGCCCACGGCTGGAGGCGCAGCTCCCGAGCCGTGGCTGCGCCGCGGATCGCGGCCACGGCGCCGCCCTTGAAAGCGTAAGTGCGGTCCGGCTCGAGCTCGATGCCGTGACGCCGGAAGGCGGGCGCCGCCGCACGGATCCAGGTCTGGAGCTTGCCGTGGCTCAAGGTCCACTGCATGAACCCGACGCTGACCACGGCGCTGTCCCAGGTGTTGAGCGCGGTGATGCCGCCGCCGGTTTCGACGTTCGAGATCCGCTGGAAGAGGTCGATCTGCTGATCGGTGACGCTGAGGCGGCCGGCTGCGCGGAGCTGTCGCAGCGTGTCGTCGAGCCGCTGCTTCGTGTAGGCCGCATAGCCTGCGCCCTTTCGACGCAGCGGGCTCGCGGTGCTCGGCGCTTCCGAGTCGAGCTCTCCCTGAATGCCTGCCGGCGCCGGAGTGTTGCCGCGCAGCGCACGCCAGAGCTTGTCCCAGGAGAACCAGCCGCGGCTCGCACCCGGATCCCAGCCAGCTTTGAGGCTATCGAGGGAACGGCCCCCGATCTTGCCTCCCTGGTATGGCGCCGGGTTCACGTCCTCGTGCCCGAGCAGCGCGCGGTTCGGTGGCCGATCGAACTTGAGCCCATAGCGGCGCTCGACGTCCGCGATCAACGCGGCGAGGGCGCGGTACTGCGCGTCGCTGTACGAGCCACCGGCTTCGGTCTGGAGCAACTCCACCCCGAGGTACTGGTGATTCGGGCTGCGGCTTTGCGGCGGGAGCGCGAACGGCGATTGCTTCGCGCCCCACGTCTTCTTCCACCATGCGGGCGCGCCATGCTCGCGAATGTACGCGACCGCGGCTTTGCTGGCGCCCGAGTGCCAGGCGATGTGCCCCTCCGAGCAGGTGCAGACGATGCTGCCGTCGTAGTCGATCACGTAGTGGGGGAAGCCCTCGCCTCCGGCGTAGACCTTGAGCGCGCAGTCGAGCGCCACCTTGCAGCTCTTGGACTTGCTCTTCAGGTTCAGGCGTGCGCGCCTCGCCGGCCCTCCGCCGGTGGTGTGGACGATCAGGCCGTAGACCGGGTAGCGGCGCGCGCCGCCCCGTGAGTTCAGCCCGAACTTCGAGGCTCGAGCGAGGGGGCTCATCACGGGTTTCGAGGCTGCCTTGGCCTCGAGCTCTTCCTCGCTCGGGTATCCGGGGGCTTCCGCCGCGAGGCCGAGCGCCCGCTGGCGGCAAGCCGCGCAGCAGGCGAAAGGGTTTTTGGCTTCGAAGGCCTGGGTTTGCTCGAACTCGTGGAACTGTTCGGATTCGAACTCGTCGAGGTGCATGGGTCTCTCCCGGGTTAGCGACCAGCGACGGATCGGCGGTCCCGCATCAAGAGCGACGGCAAGCGCGAGTCGAGCTGCGATGTGACGTTCGCAGCGCTCAGGTCTACGCCGGTTGCAGCGTTGTACGCGTGGATGTAGCCCTGGATGTCGGAGCGGAAGCGGCGCGCCCAGTTGGCGGCTCGGATCGTCTCGTTCTCCTTGGTCCAGGGGTGCAGCCGGATCGAGATCAGCATGCGCTCTCCCATGGTCGCCAGGTTGTACATGTGGAGCACGCTGGGGCTGTTGAGACCGAGCAGCGTCTTCGCGGACTCGAGCCGCTCCATCCAGGTCTCGGGGTAGACGGCGGACGGCCGCGCCGACAGGAACTCGCGCATCTCCGGCCGCGCCAGCAGCCATTGCTGGATCATCATCTCCGAGCGGGCTACCCAAGGCAGATCCCCGTACTGGTTGCTGCCGCCCTCGCCGAGCGCGAGGTTCACCTCCTTGAGCGCGTTCAGCACCGGGAAAGCGTCGGCGCGCACGGTCGTGTCGTCGTCCTGCTGGTAGAAGCGCGACGCCAGGTGGAGCAAGCGATGAAACGCGCCGAGGAAGCTGGAGCGGCTGTCGGCCGGAGCCAGCTCGCCCACGGCCTTGCCGATCAAGCGCAGCCCGTAGTGGTGGTCGTACTCGTAGGCACGCCGCGCGATCGACAGGCGGTGCTGCTCGTCCTGGATGTAGCCCCACAGCAGGTGATTCAGCGGCCGAAGCGGATCGATCTCCAGGTTCGCGAACAGCTTGCGATCACCGGGTCCGCGCCGGTTCTGGAAGCGGAGCGCGATCGCGTTCAGCACCTGGACCAGCATCGCTTCTTCCATCCAGTACGACCAGATGAGCTCGATCAGGCACGGGCGCTTGAGGCGCTCGGACAGGATGAACGAGCAGAGCTGCTTGTTCGGGTCGCCGTGTGTCGAGAAATCCCGGAACTTATTGCGCAGTAGATCGAAATAGGGAATCAAGTTCGGATCGTCGGGGTCGTCGTTCGGGTCGCGGTTCGCGCCGGGGGTCCTGCCCAGATAGGAGTCCCAGGCTGCCTCGAGGCGCGCTCCGTCGACCGGCGTTCCGAGCTGCAGCTCGGCGCGGTCGGCGAGCTCCTGCCACTCCTCGTTCGAGAGCTTGCTCAGAACACCGCAGTGCTCCAGCAAGAACTGATCGGTTGCGCTCTTCAAGAGCTCGTAAGCTTCGACACGCGAGAACGGCAACTGGCGGATCGGCAGGCAGCGCATCGACCCGTCGCAGACCTTGTCGATGTACGCCTCGTACCTGCCGAAGGAGAGCGCATCCGAGGTCTTGTAGATGAGCTCCCAGAACGCCACTTCGTCGGTGAGCGGAAGGGCGGGGCGCTGCAAGCTCACGACCAGGGGATCGTGCTGCCCGATTCGGGCGCGCTCGACGGGGGGGATGTTGCTACTGTCGACCATGATTGTCTCCTTCGGGTGACTTCGGATATCTGCCGAGGCCGCTGCGTTGCAGCGCCCAAATCCGCAAGAGCTCGTCGAGCCGAAGCGCTTCGGCTTCGGGCGCGAGCGTTCCGTCGGCGCGCGCCTGACCGAGTGCGGCCAGGGCCGCGAGCGGCGACGCCGGCGCGCGAGATACGAACAGTGCGCGCAGGCGGCTCGGGCTGCGCG
>JALYWZ010000405.1 GCA_030852505.1 Myxococcota bacterium
GCGCTGGCTCACCTGGTTTCGGCGCGAGCGGCCGGACGGAATCGCTCGAGCCGCGCGCAGCGTGCTGATCGTGCTGGCCGTGCTCGGGCCGCTCGTCCTCCTCCTTCGGCTGGGTGCCAGCACCCAGACACGCGCCCCACTCTTCGACGCGTCGCTCGCGCTCGGACTCGCTGCGCTGAGCCAGCTGATACCGTGGCCGTCGAGAATTCTGAGCTGGGCCGAGCGGCTGGGCGTGCCCGTGTGGGGCGCCGTGGTCGCGATCGGTTTGCTGTCGGCCCACGCGGCATCCGAGCGCGCCTTCCTCGCATCCCCGGCGCTGCTCTCGCCGATCGCCTGGCTCCTGCGCTGAGGGCGCCCACCTCCACCCGAACGAGCAGTCGTCACCCACCAATCCGGAGGGCGGCGAGTGCGGGAAAAACGGTCCATAGTGTTCTCCGATGCGGCCGCGGCGAAGCGTCGGAGAGTCCCTGCTCGCTCGAGCCGCGCGACTCGTGGTGTCGCTGCTCTTGGTGCTCGGGCTGGCCGGCAGCGCACACGCCCAAGAGGCCGACACTCCGCGGCTCGAGAAGCCGCCCTCTGCTGCGGCCGAGGCCGCGCCGCACGACGCCCCGCGCCTCGGTAGCGGGCGCCTCGCCCCGACGCCTCCGCCGCACGGCTTCAACGTCTTCGACGGCGGTTGGATCCGCTTTTATTACCATCCGTCGGTCCGCGAGCGCGTGCAGGCGCTGATCGAAGAATCGACGTTGATCCGCCGCGAGCTCAGCGAGCGCCTCGGGACGCCGGTGCTGTCGGACGTGCGGGTAGACATCGCGCGAACGCCCGGGGAAATGCAGACCCTGGCGCCCGAAAACGCGCCGTTCCCGGACTACGCCGCGGGCGTCGCCTATTCGGATATCGACCTGGTGTTGTTGACGATCGGGCCCGTGCACCCGACCGATCAGCACGACCTGGTGCAGGTCTTTCGACACGAGCTCGCGCACATCGCGCTGTCGGACGCGATCGCCGGGCAGCACGTGCCGCGCTGGTTCAACGAGGGCTTCGCGGTGCTGGCTTCGAACGAGACCTCGTTCACCCGCCTGCAAACGCTGTGGACGGCGACCATCGCCGAGACGTTGATCCCGCTCGACCGGCTGGAGCGCGGCTTCCCCGCCGACGAGAGCACCGCGTCGATCGCCTACGCCGAGTCGGTCGACGTGGTGCGCTTCCTGGTGCGCGAGCGCGAGCAGTACCGCTTCCACGGCCTGGTCGAGCGGCTGCGCGGCGGCGAGGCTTTCAACTCCGCGTTGCTCGGCTCGTACGGCATCGACCTCGCTCAGCTCGAGCAAGAGTGGCGCGAGGACGTGGCCAAGCGTTACACGTTCTTCCCGGTGCTGTTCAGCGGCACCGTGATCTGGGCCGGCATTTTGGGCTTGTTCGTCTGGGGTTGGCGAAAACGCCGCGCGCGCATGAAGACCACGCTCCAGCGCTGGGCCCACGAAGAAGCCCGCGAAGAGCAGCTCCGCGCACGCGCTTCCCGCATGCAGGCCGAGCGCGTGCACATCGTCCTCGCTCGCGCACCGCAAGAGACCACGCTGCCGCCCGCGCCGCCGCCCCCGCCCGAAGCGGAAGTTCCCCGTGTTCAGCACGAGGGACAGTGGCACACGCTGCACTAGTCACAGGGGCGTCTATCGCTCCAGAAAAGACGCGCCACGCGCGCAGAGCCTATTTGCGCTGCACGTGGTGCTGTTCGATGCGCCGTGATTCGTCGATCAGCCGTTCGAAGATGCGGCGCACGGTGTCCCCGTCGAGCGGCTCGGGGGCGAGCGAGGCGAGCTTGGCGAGCAGGGTGCGCTCGCGCTCCGGATCGTAAACGGCGAGGCCGCGGGCGCGCTTGTAGTCGCCGACGGCCAGGACCACGCGAACACGGGCCGCCACGAGCTCGAGGATGCGTCGATCGATGTCGTCGATCGAACGGCGGAGCTCGTCGATGTCTTCGCCAGGGGCCGGCATTTCGGGGCCGGGACTATAGCTCACTCGATGACGGTATTGCAGCCGTAGACGATGGCGACGTTGGCGACCGCTCCGGAGCGGAGCTCGTCACATGCCGCTCCGCGCAAGGACAGCGCGCTCGCTCCGTCCCATTCCCAGCCGTTTTCCGGGTCGTAGGCAACGACGTTGCCATCGTAATAGACGTTGACCAGCGAGGCGTCCTTCGGAACCTCGGACAAGCTGAGGTCGCAATCGATGGCGACTCCGGTTCCGATCTCGAGCAGCGCCTGGCTGAGCTCGGCTTCGTCTTCCACCGCAAAATAGCGCGGTCCGGCGTCGCGCGCGGTGCCGCCCGCAACCGCGAGCCGGTCGAGCAGCTGCTCGAAAGCCCCGGCCCCGGGCATGCCGACGATGTACGTCGGAACACCGGCTTCGGCGAGCGCCGAGACCTCGGCGAACGCCGCATCGTCATCGACGCAGTTGCCGCTCGCGCCCTTGCCGACGACCGCCGGATCGCAGCACGAAAACTCCACGCCGCACTGCTGGCCCTCGAGGAACGCACCCTCGATGTCGGGGATGCAGGAGGCCGTGCCGCAGCTCGCGTCCGGGTTGCAGTTGGGCGCGCCGTCGGTGGCGAGGATCACGTAGGTGCGCGAGCTCGAGCCGACGAGCGAAGGCCGCAGCGCCGCGAGCGTCGCGGCGACCGGGGTGCCGCCGCCCGGCTCGATCAACGAGAGCCGATCGAGCAGATGTTGCAGGCTCTTGCCGTTGCGGCTCGAGCTCGGATCCGGCGCGTCGCCCCGCGTGAACGGCATGATCTGCCGGCCCGCGTCGCAGGTGCTCTCCGTCCCGGGGAACGTGGCCGCGCCGTACTCGACGCGGTGGCCGATCGCGCGCAGCAACGTGACGATCGCGGTCTGCGCCGCTCGCCACTTGCTGCGCGTCTGCCCGGGCAGAGCCTCGAGCATGCTCCCGGAGCCGTCGATCACGAAGTAGAGCCGCGGCACGTCGATCACCGCGGCGATCTCTTCACCGCCGCAGCCCGTAGGCGGACCGCTCGGCACGGGAATGCCCGTCGGTGCTGGCTCGGTCGTACGCCCCGGCACCGTGAAGCTCGGAGGTGGCGGACGGTCGTCGTCCTTGCCGCCGCACGCCGAGAGCGACAGCGCGCACGCCGCGCCCAACAGGGCACGCGCGATCCGTCGTGGCTCGACTCGGCGCATTGCCACGAAAGATATCATCGACCGTCCCCCGCCGAGAGTTGATGCCGGCCGAATGAATTGGAGCAGAGTGTCAGTGCGGGTGCGAACCGAAGCGGCGGAGGCGACAGGGCGTTTCCCCCATCAACCCGGGCTTTCGAGCGTCCTTACACCCGCACCCGCGTGGAACGTTGCCCCTGTGTGTCAGGCAAGGACGCCTGGAAACCCGCAGACACCGCGGATCCATGGGTTTTCTGGGCGTCTCGCTCTGGCACAGCGACTGCAATGCCTGCGCCCATGATTCGTACTCTGTCATCCGTAGTGGCGATGGCTGGCCTGCTCTCGGTCATCGCTTGCAACAAACAGAACGAAAGCCACGACTCGGATTATCCGGTCACGAGCTACGAGGAGCGCAAGGACAACGAGCTGCGCCCTGCGAGCCGCACGGCCTCGGCTGCCGAGTCGATCACCGAGGCGCGCTGCGCCCGCGAGCAGCGCTGCGAGAACATCGGAGCGGACAAGAAGTACTCTTCGTTCGCCGACTGTTCCGCGCGGATTCGCAACGACTGGAAGGACGAGCTCAATACGCGCGAGTGCCCCGGGGGCATCGATCAGAAGGAGCTCGACGAGTGCCTGGCCGCGGTTCGCGCCGAGGACTGTAACAGCCCGTTCGATACGCTCGGCCGACTCGCCGAGTGCACCGCCGGGCCGATCTGCCGCGGCGATTGACGGTTCCGGGCCCAAGAGCGCGAAAAACCGCGAGCGGGAAGCACCCTAGGCGCCTCCGGCGTTATGGTGCGCCCGCTTGCGACGTGCTCTCGAGGACCTGGTTTTCTGGTGTGCGCTGCTCGGGAGCGTGCTCCTGCTGCTCGGACCGGGCGACAGCTCGGCCCGGGGGCTCGGGAGTCGCGTCGAGCAGCGCGCGCTCGAAACATTTCGGCTCTGCGCACAAGTACGCACGCGTTCGGGCGCCGCACCCGTCGCTGTGCTGCGCGCCTTCCACGAGCGCTCAGCCGGTTACTTCGAAGCCGCAGGCAGCGCCCGCACCGAGCAGGGACGCGGATGCATCGACGCCGTGCCCCGTGGTGTGTCGTGGCTACTTGCGGAGGCCGCAGGCTTTGCGCGAGCCTCCACCCAAATAACACTCCAGAGTGATTCTGAGCACGAGCTGTGGCTCGAGCCCGAGTCGAGGCTCGCGGTGCTGGTGCTCGATGAGCTCGGAGAGGCCATCCCGCGCGCGACGGTGCTCGTCACGGGAACCGAGTTGCTGCCGTTCGGCGCGCTGACCAACGCCGAAGGCAAGGCCGAGCTCGGCCGCTTGCCGCCCCCACCCTGGCAAGTGCGCGCGCACGCGCTGGGTTTCGAGAGTGCGAGCAGCGACGGCGTCGTGCGCGATCTCCGGCTCGTGTTGCGGCGCCTGTCGGCGATCGACGTACGCGTGCTCTCGAACGGCGAGCCCGCCGACGGCGCGGACGTGTTCATCGCAGGCTCGACGTTGTGGCCGGCCCGGCGCGCGCGAACCGATGCGGCCGGCATCGCCCGGATCCGCGGCCTGTCCGAGGGCAGCTACGATCTGCGAGCGAGCCACGGCAACCTCGTCGCGCCGACGTTGCACGGCTTCGAGCTCGGCCGCGGCGTCGCCGAGACCGTCACGCTGGAGCTTCTGCCGGGGCGGCTCGTGACGGCGCTGGTCACGGACGGCGAAACGAACACCGCGCCCGGCGTGCCCGGCGCGGACGTGGTGCTCGTCGAGGCCGGCGTCGCGTCGTTCCCGCTCCAGGGCCGCACCAACCAAGACGGCAAGGTCACGCTCGGGCCGATCGCGCCGGGGCCCGCCACGCTCTCGGCTCGCGCCACGGACTTCGTCGGCGGGCCGCTGGTGGTCGTCCCCGATGCCGTCACCGAACCGGTGCGCGTGCCGTTGATCCGCGGCGGCCGGCTGCGCGGCGAAGTCGTGGACGAGCGCGGTTTTCCGATCGAGGGCGCAGGCATCGAGATCATCGGCACCGATCGCTTCGGTCTGCCGATCGCGGAGACGCCGCTCGTGAACCGCTTCCGCGCCGTGCATTTCGAGTGGTCGCTGGGCGGCCCGCCCCCGCTCATCCCCGCGGGTGAGCTCGGCGTGATGCCCGGCCCCGTGCCGCCGATCCCACACGGCCCGGCATTCGC
>JALYWZ010000406.1 GCA_030852505.1 Myxococcota bacterium
CATTCCACCGCTCGCATCGGGCGAGCCGCCATTGGGCGCGGCGCCGCCCGCGGTCGTGCCGCCCTCCTCGCTCGTGCCGCCGCTCGCGGTGGAACCGCCCTCGAGAGTGGAGCCGCCGTCACCCAGCACGCCACCCATTCCGCTGACCCCCGCGCCGGTGCCTCCGGAACCGGACTCGGTGTCGCCGCCTTGCGCTGCCAAGGCGCCGCCGGTACCCGACCCGCGCCCGCCCGTGATCGCGGCGCGTCCACCCGTCGAGGTTGGCGCAGGTCCGCCGCTCGCGTTTTCACTGCCGCCCGCGGACCGGCCCCCGCTCTGCGCCGTGGCCGCATCGCCGAACAGGCTGTCGTCGGTCGAGCCGCCGCAGGCGACGGCGAGCGTTCCTAGAGCGCAGTGAAGCTTGAAGGAGCGGAGCATCGGACCTCCTCGCCCGCGACGGTAACCAGGGCGCGTTACGGTCAGACGAGGAGTATTCGTCTTCAACGGCGCGCGGGCAAACTCCGGCGGGCGGGCGATGTGCGCGATGGTGCGAGCGCAGCCGCGCTCCGATTCATGAACGCAGTCGCGAGCGCGCGGCTGATCATTGCGGAATGGACCTCCAGCAGCTCCGGACCGATGTCGAGCAGCGGAATTGCGATACAGCGTGACCCCGGCACGCCCGTGGGCTCCGGTTTGAAGCGCGCGAGCACGACGTAAAACAAGTCCTCGTCGTTCCGACCGAGGCCCGGTGTGACGAGACCGCGGTTCACCCAATCGAGGACCGTGGTCTCGACCCCGCGCCGCGTGAGCTTGGCGGCGGGCGCGGGACCGGGGACGAAGGAAGGCAAGAGCTGCGCGGGAGCCACGCCGCTGTCTGCGAGCTCGGTCATCCACGACGACTGAAAGAGCGCCCGCAAGAACTCGTCGAAGACGGTGATGTCGAGCGGATGACTGAGAAACCGCGCATCCCAATAAATCGGCACGACGCGCGGCGCGAGCCCCACGGGCTTTCTGTTCCGGGCCCCCAGCGCCGGAAAGGTCACGGTTTTCTGGGGTTTGCTGGGGTTTGCCTGGGCGCGCATCGGGTTTCCACCCCAGGATGTGGGTTCGCGTTCCGGGCGATCTCTTTTTTTCTCAGTCCTTCGGCGCCAGGGCCACTGCATGGTCGTTCGGCTCGATCGCGCCACCGAAGCGCCGCGCATAGGCCTGCGTGAATTCGGCCCCGAAGAAGAACACCTGGCTCGAATAGTAAACCCAGATCACGAGCGCCACGAGCGAGCCCGCGGCTCCATAGGAGGACGTGGTCGCGCTCTTGCCGATGTACAGGCCGAGCAACAGCTTGCCGACGCTGAACAACACCGCCGTGAACGCAGCGCCGATCCACAGATCGCGCCAGGCGACGCGCACGTCGGGCACGACCTTGAAGATCGCCGCGAACAGCGCGGTGGCGAAGGCCACGCCGAAGGCGAAGTTCACGAGCTGCCAGACGAGCTCACCGCCCGGCAGGTAGTTCTGGAAGAAGCGGCCGAGGGCCGACAGCCCGGCGCTCAGCACCAGCGAGACGAGCAACAAGAAAGCGACCGCGAGCACCATCGCAAACGCGAGGAAGCGGTGGCGCAGGAAATTTCTTGCGGCCTGACCGGGCTTCGGTTCGACCTCCCAGATCGTATTCAGCGCCGAACGCAGCTCGGTGAACACGCCCGACGCGCCGAGCAAGAGCACGACGCCGCCGATGATCGTGCTCTGGATGCCCGCTTCCGGTCGCTTGGCGTGAGCGATGATGACCTCGATGGCTTTCGCGGCGTCCACGCCGACGATCGCGCCGATCTCGTGGGCGATCTGGCCGCGCGCCGCTTCTTGCCCGAACGCGAGCCCCGCGACGGCGACCGACACCACGAGCAGCGGGGCGATCGACAACAGTGTGTAGCAAGCGAGCGCGGCAGCCAGGCGCGAGGCATTGTCTTCGTCCCAGTCCTTGCCCGCGGCCTTGAGGAGCGACCAGGCGCAGCGCAGCCAACCGTCGCGCTTCAGCTCCGACGCGCGCTCAAGACCCGGAAATGATTGCTGCACGACCGGGAGTCATGCAAACCGCGCACCGCTCCTGCTGCGGCAATTTGCGCGGCTCAAGGCAGCACGAGGAAGCCGACCGAAGCCGGTCGACCGCCGACAGCGACGTTCCGCACCCGCATCAGACGCCCGTCGTCCTGATCGATGCGATACACGTTCAGATCCTGCTCGCCGTCCTGGTTGGCGCTGATCAGGAACTGCCCCGACGGATCGAGCCCGAAGTCGCGTGGCGTCGAGATCATCGACTTTTCGAAAGCGATCGGCGTGGCCTTGCCGCTCGTCGCATCGAGCGAAAAGGCGCCGATGCTGTTCTCGTTGCGGTTCGAGGCGTACAAATACTTTCCGGACGCGTGGACCGCGATGTGGGCGCTCGCTCCCGAGGTGTTCTCGACGCTCGGGATGGTCACCGGGTTCGAGAGCTTGCCGCTCGCCTTGTCGTACGAGAGCTGCGTGATGGTGCTGTTCAGCTCGCTGATGGCGTAGGCGAAGGGCGCGGTCGGCGACAGGGCGAGGTGCCGCGGTCCACCCATCACCGGGACCGTCGGCGGATCGTTGTACTCGAGCATGCCGCCCTGGAAATTGAACTGGATCACGTAGTTCGAGCCGAGGCACGGCACGAACAGGTGATCGCCGCTCTCGTCGAAGACGGCTTGATGTGCCTTCTGGCAGCCGTCGTTCGGACCGCGGTTGGTGGTGGTGATGGCACCGACGCCGCCGTCGTCGCGCACCGCGAACACGTTGATGTGTCCGCTGTTGTAGTGCGGCACCACCAGCCACTTGCCGCTCGGATGCACGGCGATGTGCGGCGCGCCGTCGCCCGTGGTGTCGCCGCGGTTGATTTCCTTCAGGCTGCCGTTGCTCGGGTCGATCGAGAAGGCGATGACCCGGCTCGGGTTCTGTTCGTTCAGCTGGTAGAGGAACTTCTTGTCCTTGGAGATCGCGAGGTAGTTCGCGTTCATGCCGGCGTTGGCCTTGCCCGCGCTGGTGAGCGTCCCCTCCTCGGGATCGAGGGTGAAGAGCGAAATCTGGCTCGAGCCGCTCACGTAGACGTAGGTCTTGCCGGGGCTACCGGAGCCGCCCATCCCGCCCGTGCTTGCACCGTCCGCGCCACCGCCGCCGCTACCCGCGCTGCTCATGCCGCCGCCGCCGCTGCCGCCCGGGTTCTGACTACCACCCGTGGATGCGCCCGCGCCGCCGCCGGTGTTCGCGCCTCCGGTCGAGCTGCCACCCGTGGGTGTGGCTCCGCCGCTGCTCGAGCCTCCAGTGGGCTTGCCGCTACCGCCGTTGGTCGCACCACCCGTCGGCGACGTTCCTCCCGTCGTCGGTGATTGACCACCGCTCGCGCTGGGAGTGTCGGAGCTGTCAGACTCCGAGCAAGCGACCAGCGTCAACGCGGGCGTCAGGGCGAATAGCAGGAGGAGGGAATGCGTCGTGCGTACCAAGGCGCGGCGATCCTATCACCCCACGGCTAGGTAAAGCAGGACGAGCAACACGAAAAGGCCCAGGATCGGCCACAAAAACCAGCCAATCACCATCCGCCAACCGGCCCCGAGCGAGCGCCCGCCGTGGCGATCGCAGCCGAGACAGATGGCCCAGACCTGGGTGCCGCCCTGCGTCAGCACGCAGCAATCGCCGCACACGGGCGAACGGCAGCGCGCACAGGGACCGACCGCTATGGCCCCGCAGTGTTTACAGCGGGCATCGGCAGGTCCGCCGTGGCTCAGAAGCTGTCCGGACACGGGCCGAGTCTAGCTCGACCCCTCGCGGAGCCGCTCAGGCCGCCGGTTCCGCCTGATTTTGCGGGTCGCTTCCGAGGACGATCGAGTAGGTGCGTGCCGGACGATAGTGCGTCAGGCATTCACCGAGCTCGACGCGAGTGATCCCGAAGCGCCGCTGCAGGTGAGCGGTGAAATCCCCGATCGAGTCGTCATGGCTCGTGTCCGAGAGCTTGTAGGGGGGCACCGGGGGTCTCCTTTCCTGGAGTCGTCTTCGTGACGACGTTCCAGAGTAAGCAGATCTCGTGCCATTCGCGCCCCAACGAAACCCCGGGCTTTTCCAGGGTCAGTTTTTGCGCCTCAGCCCGCCTGCGCGCAGATGTGTCACGGGCCGTGGCACAATCGCCCGACCTCACTCGCGCAGAGCGAGCGGCATGTTCGTGTCGGCGCCGACGCGATCCGTCTGGTGATAGGTGTGCCGGCGGCCGTGGCGCTCGCTGTGCTGAGCGCACCAGAGCTCCTTCCCCTGGCTCGCGCGCCGGGCTTCGACGCACCGCGGACACGGAGGCTCGATCTTGGGCACGTTGTCCTCGATGGTCTTGGCGCGCTCGACGAGCACCGGGCAGGGAGCGAGACGCACCACGCTCTCCGCGACGGAGCCCAGGAACAGACGGGCGGCGCCCCGTCGACCGTGGGTTCCGACCACGACCAGATCCGCCTCCAGGTCGGATGCGAGCTGGGCGATCTCGTAGGCCGGCGCGTCCATGCGAAGATGGGAGATGGCGCGATGGAACAGCGTGCCGCGCTTGCCGCGACCCGCAGCGCGCTCGCGAAACACCTGCAGCCGTTGGTCGGCGTGTCGCCGGAGCTGGTCCGACGCGGTGTTGATCGCCGCGGCGTCCGGCACGATCGCGCCGATCGTTCCCTCGACGGGGGTGAGTGCGGTCAGGCTCTGCAGCACGTGGACGATGTGGACCTCGGCGTCGCCCTTGTCCGTCGCGAGCTCGAACGCGCGGTCCAGCGCGAGATCTCCGGCGGGCGAATAGTCGATGGCGGCGACGATCACGTAGGATTTCGTTTCCATGGGTTCCTCCGGCTGATGCGGACAGCGCGTTTTCCCAGGTTGGTGCAGGCCTCGTGCCAGTGGCGTCTCAGACAGCCAGTCCGAAGAACGCGCGAGGTCCTGGGCTGAAGAGCCTGGCCCGACCGCAAATTTGGCGCCCGGGTGCGCCTGGTGCAAACGGCGCGTGCGCGCCTTTTATGTCCGTGATCGATTTCGCGCTCCCGCGCATAACTCATGCCCGCTGATCGTCATCTCCATGTGCGGACGCAACTTCCAACTCTTCTTCTCGGTGCTCGCGGTCCTGCTCTGGGCGGGCCATCTGGGGCTTGGTTGTTCGGACGATGAGCCAAGCCACGAGGCGGGCTCCGGCGGAAACTCCGGGAGCCCCGGCAACACCGGCACCGGGGGACGAGCTACCCCGTCGGGTGGCGTGACCACGGGCGGCGCTGTCGGCGAAGCCCGCGGCGGCGCGCCGAGCACCGGCGGTTCCCAGC
>JALYWZ010000407.1 GCA_030852505.1 Myxococcota bacterium
GGGCAGGGCGAGGCGTGCAGCGGCGGGGGCGAGTGCCGGTCCGGCTTCGGCTGTTATCAGCCGAACGGCGGCGCCGCCTACTGTGTCGAGAAATGCTCGACGAGCTCCGACTGCGACTCGGGCCTGTCGTGTGTCGCGATCGGCTCGGGCTCGGGAGCGGCTTCGGTCTGCCTCGAGCGCCGCGCACCGGCTCCAATCCCCACGGGTGAGCCCGATGTCGAGGACGACGACTCCGGGGAGACGTCGAAGGCGGGCTGCTCGGTCGCGGGACCCTCTCCGTGGTCTTCGTCGCCGAGCCACGGCGCGGAGGCGCTAGCCGTGCTGGGAGCGCTGGCGTTGGTGAGCCGACGGCGCGGGGGCGATGAGCCCCCGAGGAGGATTCCGAGCGGGGGCGGGCGGACGGGATAGAAACTAGATGGTGGGGTAAAAAGTGGAGCCGAGGGGGATCGAACCCCTGACCTCCGCATTGCGAACGCGGCGCTCTCCCAGCTGAGCTACGGCCCCGGGGGAGTGGGGGCCGGGAAAGTAGCGTCGTGGTCGTAGGAGTCAACAGGATTCCTCCAGGGGACGCCCGGAAAACGCGGCGTTGCGGCGGGCGAGCGGCCGGGGCCCGAGAGCGGAGGCGCCCTCGAACGGCCACGTGTTGACCCGCGGATCGACGTGGTTATGTTGCGGCCCGTCACCAGTTTTCCGGCCGCATTTCGGCCTACGGTGACATCGCGCGGCGCTCCGGAAGGGCCGGCGAATTCGAGGAGCAGACAATGGGCAGAATCATCGGAATCGATTTGGGCACGACCAACAGCGTCGTCAGCGTGATGGAGGGCCGGGAGCCCAAAGTCATCGTCAACGAGGAAGGTTCTCGGCTGACGCCCTCGGTCGTCGCGTGGGACGACAAGGGCGAGGTGCTGGTCGGCCAGATCGCGAAGCGCCAGGCCGTGACCAATCCGGAGAACACGGTGTACTCGGCCAAGCGCTTCATGGGCCGGCGCTTCGAAGAGGTGCAGGGCGAGACCGATCGCGTGCCCTACAAGGTGACGAAGGGGAAGAACGGCGACGTCGCGATCGAGGCGCGCGGCAAGCAGATGGCGCCCCCCGAGATCAGCGCCAAGGTCTTGCAGAAGCTGAAGAAGGCCGCTGAAGACTACCTCGGCGAGAAGGTCACCGAAGCAGTGATCACCGTCCCCGCGTACTTCAACGACTCACAGCGCCAGGCCACCAAAGACGCGGGAAAGATCGCCGGTCTCGAGGTGCGCCGCATCATCAACGAGCCGACGGCTGCCGCGCTCGCCTACGGCCTGGACAAGAAGGCCAACGAGGTGATCGCGGTCTACGACTTCGGCGGCGGTACCTTCGACATCTCGATCCTCGAGGTCGGCGACAACGTCGTGCAGGTGATCTCGACCAACGGCGACACCCACCTCGGTGGTGACGACATCGATCACCTCGTCATGGAGTGGCTGGCCGGCGAGTTCCGCAAGGACACGGGCATCGACGTCACCAAGGACAAGATGGTGATCCAGCGCCTGAAGGACGCAGCGGAGCAGGCCAAGATCGAGCTTTCCACCAAGCAAGAGACGACCATCAACCTGCCGTTCCTCACGGCGGACGCGAGCGGCCCGAAGCATCTACAGAAGCAGCTCACGCGCTCCAAGCTCGAGCAGATGATCCGTCCGCTCGTGGATAGGACGATGGAGCCCGTGCGACGCGCGCTCGACGACGCCAAGAAGCGCCCGGGCGACATCCACGAGGTGGTGCTGGTCGGCGGCTCGACGCGCATCCCGCTCGTGCAAGAGGTCGTGCAGAAGTACTTCGGCAAGGAGCCCCACCGCGGCGTGAACCCCGACGAGGTCGTGGCGATCGGCGCTGCCGTGCAGGGCGGCGTGCTCTCCGGCGACGTGCAGGACGTCGTGCTGCTCGACGTCACGCCGCTGTCCCTGGGTGTCGAGACCCTGGGCGGCGTGATGACGGTGATGATCGGGCGCAACACCACGATCCCCACGCAAAAGAAGGAGATCTACTCGACCGCCAGCGACAGCCAGACCAGCGTCGAGATCCACGTGCTCCAGGGCGAACGCGCCGAGGCTCGCTACAACCGCACGCTCGGCAAGTTCCACCTCGAGGGGTTGCCCCCCGCGCCCCGCGGCGTGCCGAAGATCGAGGTCACGTTCGACATCGACGCCAACGGAATCCTGGCCGTGACCGCGAAGGACCTGGCCACCGGCAAGGACCAGCGGATCACGATCACGGCGTCGAGCGGCATCAACAAGGACGACATCGAGCGCATGGTCAAGGACGCCGCCACGCACGAGGCGGAGGACAAGAAGCGCCGCGACGAGATCGAGCGGCGCAACAAGCTCGACAACCTCTGCTACACGCTCGAGCGTCAGATCGCCGACAACAAGGACAAGCTCGGCGGCGTCGACCTGGGCGCCATCGAGGGCTTGATCAAGGAAGGCCGCGAGGCGATCGAGAAGCAGGACGACGACAAGGTGCAGGACGTCACGACGCGGCTCGAGAAGGAAGCCCACGCCATGGCCGCGAAGCTCTACGAGACGAGCGGCGCACAGGGCGCGGCTCCGGGCGCGGCGCCCGGGGCTGAGAACAACGGCGCTCCGGGCGGCGATGGCAAGAAGGGCGACGTGATCGACGCCGAGTTCGAAGAGAGCAACTAAGGCGTCGGCAAGCGGGCTCCCACGCGGGGCCCCACGATGAAGTGACCATGGGCACGGACTTGAGTAGAGTCCGTGCCCATGTTGCTTCGTAGGGCCGCGTGGGTCTGTCTGTTCCTGGGTTCCGTCTCTTGCGCGTCGAAGCCGGCTCCGGCTCCGCTTTCGGTGGAGCCCGCCGCAACCAACCCGGACGCCGAAGCTGCGCCGGACTTGTCGCCGGTCGCGGCCCCTGCCGAGTTGCTCGGCGTGGGTCGCGTGAAGCGGCCGCGTGAGTTCGTAGAAACGCTCGCCAGCTGGACGGGGCTTCCGATCGCGCTGCGCATGTTGCTGCCCTCGCACCTGCGCGAGGCGGAGGCGCTCGTCGATTGGAACGCGCCGCTCGAGGCGGCGGCGGTGCTCGACCAGAGCTCGACCAGCAAGACGGCGCGGCCCCTGTTCGTGGTCTCGCTCGGCCTCACGGGGCTCGACAGCGCGCGTTCGTTCGTGGAGTCGCAGGGCGGGCACCCGACGCGCGTGGCGCCGGGCGTGTACCGCATCGAGATCCAGCGAGCGAACTGTGCGATCGCCGCGTCGCTCGGCGCGAGCCCCGCGCGGCTCGTGTGCGGTGACGACTGGAAGGACGTCGAGGCCTTGCTTCCGTACGCCACGCGCGGCTTGCCGAACGAGCGGCTGACCGAGCGCGATCTGTTGGTCGAGCTGCGGATGCGCTCGGTCGAGAAGCGCTACCACGACGAGATCCGCTCACTGCGCATCCTTTCGGGGCTGTTCTTGCGGCAGATCGGCGCCGACGACGCGCGGCTCGATCGCGCCCTGTCGGAGGTCGTCTATGCGCTCGCAGACGAGCTGATGCTGGTCGCGGACGAAGCCGATCGGCTGACGCTCGGCGCGACGCTCGACAAGCAGGCGCAGGTGCTCGACATCGACTACGGCCTCAGCCTCGAGGGCAACGCCTCGACGATCGGCCAGATGTTGCGCGCAACGTCGAAGCGCGCGGCCCCGGCTCCGGCGCTGTTCTTCCGCCTGCCTGCGGAGGCCTACTCGGGTGCCTACGGCGTTCCGGGCGACAAGGAGCGGCTCTCGAAGATCGTTCCTCCGCTCGCCGAGCTGGCCGACGCCTTCTTCGCGCACGCCAAGCTGGGGACGAAGTTCCGGGAGCGCATGAAGTCGGCGACGCTGTCGTTGCCGGAGCTGTACGGGCTGTCGGCGTACGCCTCGGGCGCGACCCCCGCCAAGAAAGACGCGCCGCCCGCCGAGCGCTTCGCGGCGCAGCTGGGCTGGCACGTCGGCGCGGTGGAGGTGCGCATCGATCTCTTGACCAAGCTGTTCGGTGAGCTGACGCTCGCGCTGAACGACAAGGATCTCGGCAAGTGGCTCGCCGAAAAGCACCAGCTCGACAAGGGCTTGTTCCCGAAGGCGAAGTCTGCGCCCGCGCGCGTGCCGACCTTTGCCGCGGCCGGCGCGGCTTACACGATCGAGCTACCGCCGAAGCTCGCTCAGAAGCTGCTCGATATCGATGACGCCGCGGGCGCCGTGCCCGCCCCGGGCAAGCCCAAGCCGATCCCGCTGTCGCTGGTGCTCGCGCCGGACGGCAACACGACCTGGTTTGCGATCGCCGGCAGCCAGAAGGCGGCGATCGAGAAGCTCGTTCAGGCGCACAGCGACGGCGCGCCGACCCTTGCCACCCGCCCGGGTCTCGAAGCGCTCAAGACCACGCCGAGCGCCTCGGGCGGCTTCACCAGCGTCCAGAGCTTGAGCCACCTGCTGGCCGAGGCCGCGAAGAAGGCGAACGTCGATCTCGAAGAAGCCCTGAACCGCGTCCCCCAACACGGCCGCACGCCGATCCTCTGGTGGGGCATCCTGCCCGAAGCGGGTCAGGGCGCGACCCTCGGCGGCAAGCTGCGGATCCCGGCAGCGGCATTCGCGGACGCCGGGGCGCTGATTCCGCAGCTCAAGGGCCTGTGACGGCGGCTCGCCGACTGCGGAGCGCGTCGAACCGCGTCGAATCGTCCTGATCTTCGTGGGTTAGCCTGAATCTTGGCCGCAGCGGGCCAACCTTTGTAGGTATCGAGCCTACATGCTTTTTCGCCTGGCCCGCTGCGCGCTCTGGGTCTGCCTGGCGCTGCTCGCCCTGACTCGCGTGGGGCACGCGGCCTGGCTCGAGACACGTGTGAAGGCGCATCGAGCGGTGGTCGCGGTGGAGCGCGACGGGCGCGCCACCGTCGACCACGAGCTGACGCTCGGCGTGCGCGGCGGCCCGCTCAAGACGCTGGAGCTGCCGGGGGTCGATACGGGCGCAGTGCTGGATCCCGAAGCGACGGTCGTGCCGATCGTGCGCTACGGAGTGCCGGCTTCCATCCCGCTGGTGCTCGTGCTCGGCGAAGACGGCACGTTGCGCATCGACATCGACCACCCCAAGGGGCTCCGCACGGGCAGCTACCTGTTCCGCTTCCGGTACTCGACCAACCTGCTCGCCCGCGACAAGATCCGGCGGCGCGGTCCCGCGGCGGAGGTCGAGTGGGTCGGACCGCGCTTCGCCGACGGCGTCGACGTGGCCAAGGTGGTGTTCCGCTTGCCTGCCGGCCCCGTGCCGCCCTCGCTGCCGGTGCCCGAGGACGGCGACGAGGCCCAGCTGCTCGGCAG
>JALYWZ010000408.1 GCA_030852505.1 Myxococcota bacterium
GCTTCACCGAGCGTGTTCTTCAGCTGATCGAGCACGCGCGCCGCCGGCACCGCGCCGATGCTCTGCACGAGCTCGTCGGCGCCATGCATCTTGAGCTTGAGCAAGGCGACGTGACGCACCTCGCGACCGGCGCGCTCGCGCTCGTCCACGCGCTCGAGCCCGCCCGGCCCGGTTTGCTCGTTTTCGGAGGCCGCCTCGGACGCAGGCGCGGCGTTGCCCGACGCCGCTTGGTCCATCGAGTCGAGGCCGTAATGGCTCTCGCCCGCGAGCTCGGAGCCCGCGGTGTCCGGCGGAAACGCCGACTCGCGCGTCACGAGCTGGGCGATCACCGTCTCGAGCACGTGCGAATCGACGAGCTGCTGGCGCTGGATCAGCGCGCGGCTGATGCTCGCCGCGAGCTCGCGAGCCGTCTGAAAGCGCTCCTCCGGATCGCGGGCCAGCGCGCGCAGCACGATCTCCTCGAGCTCGGGCGGCAGCTCGCGAACGAACGTGCTCGGCGGCTCGATGTGCCCGCCGCGCACCGCTTCCAGCAGCTCCGGTCCCTCGGCTGCGCCGTGCAGCGGGCGCCCCGAAAGCAGCTCGTGAAAAACTACACCCAAGGAGTAAATATCGGTGCGACGACTCACCCGCTCGGCGCGCGCCTGCTCGGGAGACATGTACGCCGTCTTGCCCTTGAGCACGCCCGGCTCTTCGCGGAACAAGTTGGCGGAGGCGATGCCGAAGTCGGCGACTTTGACGGCCCCGTCGTAGCTCAGCAGGATGTTCTGCGGCGACACGTCGCGGTGCACGATGTCGAGCGGCGCGCCCGCCTCGTCGCGGCGCTCGTGCGCGTAGTGCAGGCCCTTGGCGACTTCGGCGACGATGTAAGCCGCTACGTAGGGCGGAATTCGCTGGCCGCGCGCCAGCGCCGCTCGCATCAGACGTCGAAGATCCGGGCCCTCGACGTACTCCATGCTGAGCAGCTGGCCTTCGTCGCCGTAGTCCTGAAAGTCGTAGACCTGGACGATGTTCGGGTGATTGAGGCGCGTCGCGAGCTGCGCCTCTTCGGCGAACATGGTGCGGAAGCGCCGCGAGCTACCGAAGGCCGGTAGGATCCGCTTCACGACGAGCAGCTTGAAGGTGCCTTCTGCTCCGCGCTTCTTGGCGAGAAACACCTCGGCCATGCCGCCCGCGCCGAGGCGCCGAACGATCTCGAAGTCGGCAAGGCGCTTGGGCGTGGGCCGGTCGGAGGGCTCGGTCATGAGGGCGGCTCGAGGAACTGCGCGGAGCTGCGGCGGGATAGATTAACGCGAACGAAGGGCTGCGTGGTAAGGTCCGGCCCGCCAAAAAGCCCCCGAAAGGCGGGATTAGCTCGAAAGAGCGGAGGAAGCGATGCGATTCAGCTTGGCCCTGGCCCTGGTTTCGATGTTGGTGAGCGCCCCCGTATTTGCCGCCGAGGACGACGGTGGCGGTAAGGAAAAGAAGGCAAAGAAGAAGGGGGAGGAGAGCACGGGCCCCAGCATGGACAGCGGAGCGGACCCCGCGGCCACGGAGAAAAGCGACGACGGTCCGTTCAAGCCGAAGAGCGAGAAGCCGGTGATCGACAAGGAGACCGGAAAGGCCGAGCCGCCGACGAAGCCGCGCCCCCGCGATCCGATCGTCGTCTACCTCGAGCCGCTGATCGGCTTCGGAAAAGGCTTCTCCGCGTCCAACTCCGCCTCGAGCCAGGACCAGATGCCGGACAGCACGGTGGTCACGGTCGAGGCCGGCGGCATGTACGACCTCTCGCCGAAGATGTCGCTCGGGCTGCGTTTGGCCTGGTCCACGGCCAGCATCGATCCCGGCAGCGGCGGCGAGTCCTTCAGCTCCACGGCCTTCGCGGCGCCGGAGCTGATGTTCGAGTACCGCCACGCGCTGTCGCCGTTCACGGCCCTGCCGATCTTCGCGGGTCTCGGGATCCCGGTCGCTCAGGGCACGCTCGATCCCTCGGAAGTCGACACCGTGAAGCAGCGCCAGGGCATGGTCAACGGACTGGCCGACGCCTCGCACGGCTTCGAGGACGGCGAGCTCTACCAGCCCAAGCGCTTGCCGCTGATCCTCGGCGTGGGTCTGCGCCACGAACGCGGCGCGCTCGATCTGCACGCGGGGACGAAGTTCGTGTTCAGCTTCAACACCGGCGGCGCCGTCAAGAACGAGAACTTCTTCGGTACCGGCATCGGTACGATCAAGGCCAACGCCGTCGCGATCCGCAACGTGACGCTCGCCGGCATCATGTATCAGTTCCTCGAGAAGCCCGCGCTGTCGGCCGGGCTCGACGCCTGGTTCTCGTACCGCGCCATCGACCCGGTGGAGTTCGAGTCGGCCGTGGACGCGACGCCGCCCTCGTCGTTCCAGTTCGTGGTCGAGCCGAAGCTCGGCGCGCGCTTCGGGAAGCTCGGCGTGGGTGCGGGCTTCCTGCTCCCGGTCGGCGGCCCGCTCAGCGACTCGGGGATGAAGGGCGTCCGGCTGAACGCGAGCTACGCGCTGTAGCGTCCCGGCCGGTCCTCCCCACCGCAATCCTCCGCGGGGGCTCATCGCCCCCGTGCCCCCGACCACTCGCTGGCGCTCGTCACGCGCTCGGGTTCGCCGCGCGGATCCTGGCCGATGGGTTGAATTTCGCTCGGGCTCCGGGGACCGCCGCCCTGTAGACTGCCGCGCATGATCCGTCTCGACGGTCGCGGAGCTCGGCTCCTTTTGACGGCTGCGCTGTGTTGCGGCTGCGCGGGTTCGGCCGCGGGCAACCTGCGCGATCCGAACGCCGCAGGTGCGTCGGCTCCGGTGCGGCCGGTGGCCGTCAACGACGAGGAGTTCGCCGAGCGCACGTACCAGCTGTTGCTCGACCCCGAGCCGGGAGCGGATCGACAGAACCTACTGGTCGGCGTGGTGCGCCGGCAAATCGCGCGCGCGGGCGCTCGCTTCGACGCGGGCCACGACGCAGTCGGCCTGCGCGCGTTGTTCGGCGCGTTCCTGCTGATGCGCGCGGGCGAGTATCGACCGGAGATCCTCGAAGGCGCGGCCAAGCCGCTGCTTGCGGGTGCCACCGAGGTCTCGCGGCTCGGCTACGACGGCTACGCGCTGTCCTGGTACCAGATGCTGGAGAGCCAGCTGCCGGAGGGCCGCGAGAAAGCCGACGTTCAGGCCCACATCAAGGCCATCGAAGACTTCGCACGGTCGACCCACGGCGACGGCCCGCTCGAGGTGGCGAGCAGCGAGGCGCGCCGCTCCCTGCAACAGGCGCTGCTCGAGTCCGATCCCGAAGCGGTGACGCGCGCGGCGGACAACGTCACGCGGCTGATCCGCGGCGCCATCGAGGCAAGCACCAACGAGCAGCGCTCGCTGCTCGATCGCAACGCCGCCTTCGAGGGCTACCGGGACGGCCCGTACGCGCTGGTCGCGCTCTACCTACGGTACGGCGATCCGCGCGGCGCGCTGAACGCGATCAGCCGCGCCGAGCTCGAGCATCAATTTCCGCCGGAGCTCAGCGAGACGCTCGAGCGCGCCGCAGACGACGGCGATCCGGAAGCCTGGACGCGGCTCTACCGCGCGTTCGAGTCGGCCGCGGCCACCGAGGGCGCGATCGCGCTGGTCGATTCGATGTCGATGGCCGCAGCGGCGTTCGGCTCGGCGCTCGAGCTGTATCGGCTGCGGCCCGGCTCGCTCCAGGGCGCGTTGCCGCTCGTCTCGCAGCTCGTCCGCTACGGCATGGCCGAGGTCGCGACGCCGATCCTGAACGCCGCGGTGAGCGCGGACTCACCTCCCGAGCATTTGAGCGTCTGCCTCACGGTCGTCTTGAACTCGATCGTGGCCGAGGACTCGGCGGGGCAGCTCGACGCGGCGCGCCGCCTGTACGCCGCCGCGGAGCCATTGTTCGCGCTCTCCGAGAAGCGGAGCGTGCTCGGTCGCGTCGCTCCGAGCGCGGCGCGCGTTCGCTACGTGATGGCGGCGGTCGAAGCGCGGCACGGCGAAGGCGAGCGCGCGTTGCCGCTGCTCGAGCGCTCGATCGCTGCGGAACCGAGCGCCGAGGCCCTCAGCCTGCTCGCGTCGCTCGAGCGCCAGCGCAACCGCACGGACGCGTCGCTCACCGCTCTGGACCGGGTGATCACCCAGGCCCAGGCCACCAAGGACGGCATCACCGCGACCGACGCGCTGATCCACAAATTCGAGCTGCTCCGCGACACAGGCCGCGCCGAGCTCGCGAAGAAAACGCTCGACGAAGCGCTCGTCCAGGCCATCGACGCACAGCGCCAGAGCAAACCGGGCCCCAGCCAGGCCAAGATCGAGCGCCTGCTCGCGCGCGTGCTCGAGCAATACGGCAATCAGGCGGGGATCCGCAGGGCCACCGAGCGCGCCTACGAAGCAGCCAACGGCGACCCGCGCCAGTTCTCGGCCACCGTGCTCGACGCGGCGCGGCGCGCGCTCACCCTCGGCGATCTCGGCGCGGCTCGCGCCACGGCGCAGCGTGCGATCGAGGCCAAGCTCGCCCCCGACGAGATCGTCTACGTCGCGCTGTGGCTGCAGCTGCTCGAGCGCTGGCAGAAGGTGACGAGCGACGGCACGACGGAAGAAGCTTACGCCACGATCGACGACGCCTCGGGCTGGCCGGCAAAGCTCCGCTCCTGGGCGCGCGGCAAGCTCAGCGACGCCGAGCTCGTCAAGGCGGCTCGCGACGGCGCGGAGCGCACGGAAGCTCGGTTTTATACGACGCTCTTCGGCATGTCGCCGAGCACGCCGGCCGCCAAGGTCGCGCTGAAAGAAGTCGCCCAGAGCGGCGCCGTCGATCTGATCGAAGTGACGATCGCGCGGGACCTATTGGCGCCCCCCGGCCCGTACGTGCTACCGGCGAAAATCGCGGTGCCGTAACGTGTTCGATCCGTACCAGGTTCTCGGAGTCCAGAGAGGCGCGAGCGAAGGCGAAATCAAGAGCGCCTTCCGCAAGCTCGCGGCGCAGCACCACCCCGATCGCAACCCGAACGACGACGACGCCCAGGGCCGCTTCAAGCAGATCAATCAGGCCTACCAGATCCTCGGAGACCCCGATAAGCGAGCCGCCTACGATCGCTTCGGGGAGGCCGCGTTCCGCCCGGGCGGGGCGCCGTCGCCCGGATTCTCCGACATCGGCCTGGAAGATCTGTTCGGCGACTTGCTCGGCGCATTCGGGTTTCGCGGCGGCGGCGGCGGCGAGCGCGTCGCGCCGCTCGAGCGCAGCATCGAAATCAGCTTCGAAGAGGCGGCGCACGGCACGACGCGCGAGGTCAGCTACGAGCGCATCGACCTGTGCAGCGGC
>JALYWZ010000409.1 GCA_030852505.1 Myxococcota bacterium
AGGTGCAGAATCGCGCGCCCCGGACCGATGGGCGACATCGCGCCGCCGGCGCGGGTCGGTGACTCGGGGTCGGTGGCCATCGGCGCCGAGTCTTCAGTCGGCCCGGAAAAAGCGCAAGCCGAACCTCCACCACGAGCGCCGCTTTTGGCATGCTCCCGCCATGCGCATCCTCTACGGTGTCGTGGGCGAGGGCATGGGCCACGCGACGCGCAGCCGGGTCGTGATCGAGCATCTGCTCGCGAACGGGCACCAGATCAAGGTCGTGGTCTCCGGGCGAGCGCACGGCTTCTTGGTGGAGCGGCTGAAGCACCACCCCAACGTGCAAGTCGACGAAATCGCGGGGCTCACCCTGACTTATCACGGCAACCGCGTCGACAAGTCGGAGAGCCTACTCGACAACCTGAGGCGCTCGCCCAAATCGCTCGAGAAAAACCTGGAGGTTTACCGCCGCGTTGCCGAGCAGGGCTTCGCGCCGGAGCTCGTGATCAGCGATTTCGAGTCCTGGGCCGCGCTCTACGCGCTGAACCATTTCCTGCCGGTGATCAGCATCGACAACATGCAGATCATCAACCGCTGCGAGCACGAGCCGGGCTTGATCGGCAAGCACAAGCTCGATTACCGCCTGGCGCGGCTGGCGGTGAAGGCCAAGCTCCCGGGCGCGTACCACTACCTGATCACGAGCTTCTTCTTCCCGAAGGTGCGGAAGAAGCGGACCACGTTGGTCCCGCCGATCGTGCGGCCCGAGATCGCGGCTGCCAAGCGCGAGCCGCAGGGCCACGTGCTCGTCTACCAGACCGCGGCCACCAACGCCGAGCTGGTCGAAACGCTCAAGAAGCTGCCCTACGAGTTTCGGCTGTACGGAATGCGCCGCTCGGAGGTGCTCGGCAACGTGACGCTGCGCGACTTCTCCGAGACCGGCTTCGTCGAAGACTTGCGTACGGCGCGGGCGGTGCTCTCGGGCGGCGGGTTCTCGCTGCTCAGCGAAGCCGTGACGCTCAAGGTGCCCTGCCTTTCCGCGCCGGTCGAGCAGCAGTTCGAGCAAGAGCTCAACGCGCGCTACCTCGAGCACCTGAAATACGGCGCGTGGACCGAGGAGTTCTCCGGCCGAGCCATCGAGGCTTTTCTGGAGCGGCTTCCCGACTACGACGCTGCCCTGTCGAAGCTGCCGAGCTACGACAACTCGATGCTGTTCGCGTGCTTGGACGAGCTCATCGAACGCCGCGCGCGCGGCGAAAAGCGGCCCGTCCGCCTCGACAGCCCCGCGCTCGGCAAGTGGTCCGAAGGCTGAGCCTCGCGCACCTTTCGCGCCTTGCGGCCCGGCTCGGCGGCGTGGGAAAATCCGTGATTCGAGGGAGCGATGTCACGAGACTGGGTGGTCCTGTGTCTGATGGGTGCCGTGTTCGGTTGCGGCGATGACCAGACGACGGCGGCTGTCCCCGTCGACAATCCGCTCACCAATCCCGAGAGCGGGCCGCCCGCCGGCAACCCCGACGGCGGCTGCCCGGTCCCGGCCGGCGCTGGGCCCGCCGACAGCTCGAAGCCGGACCAGGTCGTGGGTGACGGCTCGCCCGAGAGCTGCACCGGCGACGCCTTCATCGAGGCCGTCGCGAAGGGCGGCGTCATCCGCTTCGACTGCGGCCCGGCGCCACACACCCTCACGCTCGCTCGCCCCGCCAAGATCTTCAACGACGCGAGCGAGGACGTAGTGATCGACGGCCAGGGCCTGATCACGCTGAGCGGCGGGGGCTCGACGCGCATCCTCTACATGAACACCTGCGACGAGGCGCAGCACTGGACGACCTCGCACTGCCAGGATCAGGAGACGCCGCGCCTCACCGTACAGAACCTGACCTTCGTCGATGCCGACTCGCGCAACGAGACCGAGTATGACGGCGGTGGCGCGATCTGGGTACGCGGCGGCCAATTCAAGCTGGTCAATACGCGCTTCTTCAACAACGTGTGCGCCGACGAGGGCCCCGACGTGGGCGGCGCGGGCGTGCGCGTCTTCAGTCAGTATCAGGGCCGCCCGGTCTACGTGGTGAACAGCACCTTCGGCGGCGCCGAGGGCTTCGGAAACAGCTGTGCGAACGGCGGCGGGCTCAGCAGCATCGGTGTCTCCTGGACGGTCCTGAACAGCGTATTCACGCACAACCGCGCGATCGGCGAGGGCGGCAACCCCGCCGAAAGCGGCACCCCGGGCGGCGGCAGCGGCGGAGCGATCTACAACGACGGCAACACCATGACGCTGTCGCTCTGCGGCACGCTCATCGAAGACAACCAGGTCCGCGCCTATGGCAGCGCGATCTTCTTCGTCAGCAACGACCACACGGGCAAAATCGAGATCCGTGACTCGGTGATCCGTCACAACACGGGCGGCGAGTGGAACGTGCTCCCCGGGATCTCGATGCACGACGACACGAAGCGCACGATCGAGAACTCGATGATCGAGCCCTGAGGGCGCCCGCGCAAGCCCCTGCCGGCGCCGAGCGAGGCAATCGGCACCCGACCATGAAGGATCCGCCTGCGCCGAGCGAATCCGGGTGGCGATGAAACGGCACCTGTTCGTTCTGCTTTTCGCGGGGCTGATCCTGACGCTGGCGCCCGGGCCGGCGCGGGCGGACACGGGCGTGCAGCTCGGACCGCACGCGGGCGTCGCGCTCGGCGAGGATGCGGACCCCTATCTCGGATTGGGCCTCCGGCTGACGGCCTCGAGCAGCCCGCTGGCGATTCAGCCGAGCTTTTCGTACGTCTTCGACGAAAACCAGACGCTCTATCACGTCGCCGGGAACGTCTCGTACGAGGTCCCGGTTGCGTTCCGTCTCAAGCCTTACTTCGGCGTCGGCGCCAACTTGAGCGCGTTCAAGCTGAATCGAGAGTCTGCCACCGTGGACAGCGAAGGCTACCGTCTCGGTCTGAATCTGCTGGTGGGAGCTCGGCTCCAACTGCCCTGGGTGTCGCCGTTCGTCCAGATAACGAAAGCCGTGGGCGAGCTCGACGACGTGGCAGTGGGCGGCGGCATCGAGCTCAACTTGAGTGAGAAGCAGGACGCACCAGCTGCGCCGAAGCCCCTGCGCTTTGCTGCCTCACCTTACGTCGCAAACGACGTGGCCGGGGATGTTCAGTCCGGCCGGCTCGGGCTCGGGCTGTCGCTCGCCGTGTTCCCGTGGGCGCACCTCGGATTCGAGCTCGACGGGCAGCTCCACGGGCATTTCTTCCGCGACGAAGACGTCGCCGAGCTCGTCCCCGAGGGCGTGGATCTCGACACCACGGCCGCACTGCTTTCTGCAAGCGGGGTGGTCCGATACTGCGCGAGCGGCGCGTCGTTCGGCACCTGGTGTCCCTACGCGACCGCCGGGGTTGGCGCGATTCACGCTTGGTTCAAAGGCATGGCCAGGGAGCCCGGTGCGAAGTCGAGCTCGAAGACGCAGACAGATCCGGCGCTCAGCGCCGGCGTCGGCGTCACCCACGTCTTCACCCGGCACATCGGTCTGCGCTTCGACGCGCGCTACTTCCATGCGTTCGTCGACGAGGACGTTCGCACCGGCGGGTACTTCGAAGATTACGGATTTTTGCGCCTCGCCGCGGGCGTCAGCATTGGCTTCGACTAAGGGCCCGCGAATCCGGAAGTCATCCGATCAGTACGCTGAGCAGCGTCGCGGCCTGACGACGTAGCTCCAATCGCCGTGGAAGTCGGCAGTCTTCGCGGCACCCAACGTGGGTGCTTCTTCCGCGCCGCCAGCAGCTCTACATCCGCCGACACCGCGTGCGGGTGCGAATGCACCTATGTTCCCGGTCTAATTTGTCACCTATGTACCCGGTCTGAACCTTTCCTCGTTGACAGCTTTTTCGGCGTCCCGCTGCTTCTGAGCGCTGACTCGTGCGCAATTGCCAATTGCGGCGCCGACGTCACGCACTGTCGGCGTCTCGGCAAGAAATCGACTCACGAAGCGTTCGCAGCGCCGATCGCCCCGCCAAGCGCCGCTCCGAGAGCCCGAAATCGTGGGTGTATAGGAGATACCATGCTCACGCAGCTGTTCGCGCCTGCGCATTCTCAGGGCTCGCTCGCTGGTCGCGTCCGACGACGACCCGAGCGTCCGCATGCACCCGGCTGTTCCGTCGAACACCTCCTGGCACTCGACACAGAGCTCGCGCGTCGCGCTGGCGAGGCCGGGCGATTGCGGTTCGAGATGGGACGCGGTCTCGACTTGCTCGAGCAGAGCGGCGGACACCACGCGCTCGGCTTCTCGTCGATCGAGGCGTACGCGCTCGAGCGCTGCGAGCGCTCGGCGAGCTGGACGCAGAAAGCGCGCAGTTTGGCGCGGCGGCTCGCGAGTCTGCCGGCGATTGAGGAGTCGCTGATTTCTGGCTCACTGAGCTGGAGCATGGCCGCGGTGTTGGCAACGGTCGCGTCTCCGGATGACGCAGAATTCTGGCTCGCCGAGGCGTCGCGCCGGACCGTGCGCGAGATGAAAAGCGCTCGTGCTCGAGAAGCGGGGGGTGGCCGAAAAAGGTGAGACGCTCGAAGCCGAAGCCGAGCTGCGCACGCTGACGCTCACCGTGCCGCGCGAGGACGCCTGGTGCTTCGAGCAAGCAAAGTTGCTCGGCCGGCACCTGGGGGAACAGACCAACGCCGACTTCGTGCTCGGCTTGGTCGCCGAGTCGACCAGCACCTTGTGCAGCGAGCTGCCGAGCACCGCGATCGAGTCGCCCGAAGACGAGGCCATGACCCCTCAGCGCGTCTGGGAGCGGGAGCTCGCGCGCATGCGGGACGAAGCGGAAGAGCGCTGCGAATCGCATTTCCGTCGCAGCCCCGAACCACTTGCGCGCGTCGAGCCGTTGCACTGGCCCGAGCAGCCGGAGGCCGTCGATCGGCAGCTGCGCGAGCTTTCGCGCGAATTGGTGGGGCGCGAGGTCGCCTTTGGACGCGCGCTCGACGCCTTCTTTTCGGCCGATGGGTGGCGGCGGCTCGGCTATGCGACTGCAGCGCAATACGCGCGTGAGCGTCTGGGCACGAGCTTGTCCTCCGTGAAGGCCAAGCGACGGCTCGTGAAGCGGCTCGGTCAGCTCAGATTTCTGGCCGACGCCGTGGACCGCGGCGAGCTCGGGTATGAGGCAGCGCGCCTCGTCGCAGAGGTTGCGACCGGCGCCACCGTCGAAGCCTGGGTGGCTCGCGCCAGCGAGCGCACGCTGCGACATCTGCGCGAGGAGATCGACTCGGCCGAGCTGCTGGCGAGGTGGTCCGAGAGCACGGCCGTGCTCCCGCCGAGCGACGCCGAAGTGCGGCGCGTGGAAGACCTGGAG
>JALYWZ010000410.1 GCA_030852505.1 Myxococcota bacterium
GCGCTGCTGCGCACGGACGAGCCGTCGCTGCCGCATCCGGGCGCCGTGCTCGACGCGGCCACCCGGCTCGGCCGCCTCGAGGAGCTCGGCCGGATGATCCGCGCGCGTGCCGCCCAGCCGTTCGTCACGCTCAAGGACGAGCCGAAGCTGTTCGTGAACCTGCACGTCACCGACTTGCTCGACCCGGTGCTGCTCTCGCCGAGCTCGCCGCTCACGCCGATCGCCGATCGCGTCGTGCTCGAGATCACCGAGCGCTCGTCGCTCGACGAGGTGAAGGACGTGCGCTCGCGGATCGCGGCGCTGCGAGAGCTCGGCTTCAGCATCGCCGTGGACGACCTGGGAGCCGGCTACGCCGGCCTCACGAGCTTCACCCTGCTCGAGCCCGAGATCGTCAAGCTCGACATGAGCCTGGTCCGCGACGTTCACCAGAATTCGACGAAACAAAAGGTCGTCCGCTCGATGACCCAGCTCGCCAAAGACATGGGATGCATGGTCGTCGGTGAAGGCGTCGAATGTCGGGCGGAGCGCGATGCGCTGGTCGAGCTCGGCTGTGACCTACTGCAGGGGTTCCTGTTCGCGCGCCCCGGTCGTCCGTTCCCGGAGGTGACGTGGTAAAAGGGACGCCCACCATGACCTCGCGACCGCCGGACCGCGACCAGCGGCAGGCTTGGTTACCCGGGGAACCGCCGCGACCGAAGGCCTCCTCCGCCGTGACCGATAAGTCGATGCGCCCTCCGCTGCCGAGCTTGCCGGAGTCGGAGTTCGACGACGAGCCGCGCACGACCGAGGTCTCGCTGCGCAGCGAGTTCGCCGGCGTCCCCAACCTGGGGGCGGAGCGCGCGCTCTTGCTGCGCATGGACGGCGTCCACGCGGGGCTCGTGATCGCGATCGAGACGCTGCCGTTCACGATCGGGCGGCACGCGACCAACGCGCTCCGCATCGACGAGGAGAGCATCAGCCGTTTTCACGCGCGGATCTCGCGCGACGAGCAGGGCTATTTCTGGGTCGAGGATCTGCGCTCGCGCAACGGCACCTTCGTCGCGAGCGAGCGCGTCGAGAAGCGCCGCATCGAAGACGGCGCCTGGCTCAGCTTCGGCGCACAAGCCTCGTTCCGCTTCACCGTGACCGACCTGCGCGAGGAGCGGCTGTTTCGCCGGCTCTACGAGTCGAGCACGCGCGACGCGCTGACGGGCGCGTACAACCGCCTTCACTTCGACGAGCGGCTGCGCGCCGAGGTCGCGTTCGCGGCCCGGCATTCGTCCGATACCTCGCTGGCGTTGCTCGACATCGACCACTTCAAGCGGGTCAACGACACCTACGGGCATCAAGTGGGCGACACGGTCTTGAGCGAGGTCGCCAAGCTCTCGATGCGCTCGCTCCGAACCGAGGACGTCTTCGCGCGCTTCGGAGGCGAGGAGTTCGCGGTGATTTTGCGCGGCATCACCCTCGCCGGGGCCCGAAAGCTCGGGGAGCGGTTGCGCATGTCGATAGAGGCCCATCCGATCATGGCCGACGGGCAGGCCGTCCCCGTCACGTTCAGCGTGGGCTGCGCCGCGATCACCTGCACCGACAAGCCCAGCGCGGAAGAGCTGATCCGAATCGCGGACCGGCGTCTGTACCTCGCCAAGGCCCAGGGCAGAAATCGCGTCGTCGCCGAGGGCTGACCGACCGCTGCGACCGCTGCGGCCGCTGACAGCCGGCCCGCCGGAGGCCGGCCCGAACAAATGCGTTTTCCGGGCGCCCGGAGTTTGCTAACGAAAGGTGCCCACCCCGGAGGACCACTTGCCGATCGAGCTCGAACTGCTCAAGACCGAACGCGACAAGTTGAAGGACGGCTTGCGTGAGATCGAGGCCGACCTTCGCAAGATGGAAGCCGAGGTCAAGCTGCTGCGCCAGCGCGAGATCCAGACCAAGCGCGAAATCGAAGCTTTGAGCACCCTCGTCGAGCTCAAAGAGGGCCGCGAGCCCAAGCCCGCCGGCTAACGGCCAATCCCGTCGTGGCGCGCCCGGATCGGGCAACAGGAAGACGGGAAGACGGGAAGGGGATTTTTTTGGTGAGGGACTGCGCCGTCATCGTGGCCTGAGCACGTGCGGCCGCTAGGGTGGTGCAGCCCGAGCGCAGCAGGCTCGCTCCCCCAAAATCCCATTCCGATCTTCCCGCCTTCCAACCTTCCTGCTGCATCCCCCGCAACACGCCGCACAGCGTCTTTTCAAAGCCGCGTTTGAGCCAGCTCGAGGATGCGTTCGAACTCGGCGGCGGTGACGGGGACGACGCTCAGGCGGGAGCGGCGTAGCAGCGCCATGTTGGCGAGCTTCTTGTCGGCCTTGATCGTCGCGAGGGTGACGGGGACCTTCAGAGGCTTGAGCGGCGCGAGATCCACGACGGACCAGTCTTCTCCCGGCGCGCTCGGGTCAGCGTAGGCCTCGGCCACGACCTTGGCGACGCCCACTACCTCTTTGCCCTCGTTCGAGTGGTAAAAAAGCACGCGATCGCCCTTCTTCATGGCGCGCAGGTTGTTCCGCGCCTCGAAGTTGCGGACGCCGTCCCAGGTGGTCCGCTTGTCGGCGACCAGCTGGGTCCAGGAGTATTTGAACGGCTCGCTCTTGGCGAGCCACGTTCCGCTCGGCATGGCCGACTTTATACCGGAACGCGGCTCAGACGGTGGCGGTCCCGATGCTGGCCGGAACGCGCTCGGTGCCGGCCTGGCCCGGGCCGAGGACCTTACCGAGCTCGTCCTTTTCGACGGTCTCGCGCTCGAGCAAGGCCGCGACCAGGCGATCGATCTCGGGCCGGTGCTCGCGCAGGATCTGCTCGGCGCCCGACAGCGCCGCGGCGAGGATCTTGCGCGTCTCGTCCTCGATGATGTGAATCGTCGCGTCGCTGGTGCCGCCCTCGGTCGCTAGCGTCTGGCCGAGGAACGGGTGCTCGGTCTTGTGCTCGTGATAGACGGGCCCGACACGCTCGCTCATGCCCCAGTGGGCCACCATCTTGAACGCGAGCTCGGTCGCCCGCTTGAGGTCGTTCTCGGCACCCGACGAGATGTTGCCGATGACCAGCCGTTCGGCGGTATACCCGCCCAGCATCATGCGCAGGTTGTCGCGCAGCTGCGGCTCCGTATACAGGTGCCGATCCGCGCCCGGCACGTACTGCGTGACACCGAGCGCCATGCCGCGCGGGATGATCGTGACCCGCTCGAGCGGCTCGGCGTGCGGCGAGAAATGCGCGACCACGGCGTGGCCGGACTCGTGCACGGCGATCCGGCGCTTCTCGTGGGGATCGAGCTTGGTTTCGCGCAGATCCCCGAGCACGATCTTGTCGTAAGCCGCCGTGAAGTCGCGCTTCTCGATGGCTTCTGCGCCGCGACGCGTGGCGTTGAGCGCGGCCTCGTTGACCAGGTTCGCCAGATCGGCGCCCGAGAAGCCCGGCGTGCTGCCGGCGATCTGCTGCAGGTCCACGTCCGGACCGAGCGGCTTGCCGCGGGTGTGCACCTCGAGGATCGCGCGGCGTGCGCCGAGCTCGGGGCGATCGATGATCACGCGCCGATCGAAGCGCCCGGGGCGCAACAACGCGGGGTCGAGCACGTCGGGGCGGTTTGTGGCGGCGAGCACGATCGTCAAATCGTTGCGATCGAAGCCGTCCATCTCGGAGAGTAGCTGGTTCAGCGTCTGCTCGCGTTCGTCGTGGCCGCCGCCGAGCCCCGCGCCGCGCGAGCGACCCACGGCGTCGATCTCGTCGATGAAGATGATGGCGGGCGCCACCTTCTTCGCCTCTTCGAACAGCTCCCGCACGCGCGAGGCGCCGACGCCCACGAAAAGCTCGATGAACTCCGAGCCATTGATCGAGAAGTAGGGCACGCCGGCCTCACCGGCCACGGCGCGCGCCAGCAACGTCTTACCGGTGCCGGGCGGGCCGACGAGCAGCACGCCGCGCGGCACCTTGCCGCCGAGCTTGCGGAAGCGCTCCGGCTCTTTCAAAAACTGAACGATCTCGACCAGGTCCTGCTTGGCCGACTTGAGCCCGGCCACGTCGTCGAAGCGAACGTTGACCTGGCCCTCTTTCTCGAAGCGCCGGGATTTGCCTTTCAGCATCCCGAGCGGACCGCCGGGGCCCATCATGCTCTGGGCCCTGCGCGACAGCCAGACCCAGGCGCCGATGATCAACGCGAACGGCAACAGCGAGACGATCACCTGCACGCCGAACGGCTGCTCCTCGCTCTTCACGTTCACCACCACGCCCTTGTCGCGGAGGAGCGGCATCAGGTCGCGATCCTCCTGGAGCGGAACCAGCGTGCGGAACGTGTCGAGGGTGCGGCCCTCGATCGGCGTCGGTTTGATGAAGCGACCGGTGATGGTCTGCCCCTTCATCGTCACCGACTGGATCTTCTGCTCCTCGAGTGCCTTGTAGAAGCTGGTGTACGCGATCGAGGGCTGCGCCTCTTCGTTCGCGGCGTAGCGGGTCCACAGGTAGAAGGTCGCGAGCAAGAGCCCGAGCACGATCCAGCCTCGCCAACTCGGGCGAGCGCTACCGGGCTCGGGGGCTTGGTTTTGAGGAGGAGGGCGCGTTTCCGGCGGCGGAGGCGGCGGGCGTGACCCCAGGGCGGGCGGCATCGTCCGGCCAACGTAACGACGTGATTGGCATTCGTCGAGCCAATCATTCAGGCGGCTGCTGCCACAGCTGAGGAAACGCGTGGCGCTCCGCTACGGGGTCACTGGATTTGCGCGGGTTTGCTGCGTGCGACGAATTGACGAAACGTTCTCGTTCGAGTATTGAATCGGCCCATGGCTTGTCGAAAGCACCTTGCCGCCCAGAAGTGGGTCATTCGCCCTGGCGGCGGATGAGGGTGCCTCGGTGTTAGCCAAGGTCTGAACGAAACCCTCTCCGCCGATACGGCCGAGAGGGTTCGCTGATTTTGGAGCTCTGTCGGCCGAGGGAAACCTCGACATGTCGTCTCCAAGTCCGACTCCATTGCCTATCACGGCCGAGCCGCGCCTCGCGGGCCTGCCGGCCGTGCCGGAGCCACCACCGACGCTGTACACGGCAGCCTTCGTGCGGCTGCTGGCGGTCCAGTTCTGTTTCGGCCTGTCGTTCTCCGTTTACTTCCTGCTTCCGAAGTATCTGACCACCGAGCTGCACGCCGGGGCTGCCGCGATCGGCGCCGTGGGGGCAAGCGCGATGTGGGCCAGCGTGCTGGCCACTCCGCTGGTGGCAGCGATGCTCGACCGGGTCGGGCGCCGGCCGGCGCTGCTGCTCGGTAGCGTGATCACCTGCGTGTCGTCGCTGGCG
>JALYWZ010000411.1 GCA_030852505.1 Myxococcota bacterium
GCTTCGGAGTTGGCAAGCATCCCGAAGCGATGGGACAGCGAGGCCGCGAGTGCTGGCCGGAGATCTGGCCGATCATCGGTCCGCAGATCGAAGACGTGATGCGGCATGGCCTGCCGAGCTGGAACGAAGATCAGCTGGTCCCGATCCTGCGCAACGGCCGCTTCGAAGAGGTCTATTGGACCTACGGCTACTCGCCGGTCTTCGACGACGCGCGCTCGGTCGGCGGCACCTTGGTGCTGTGTACCGAGACCACGGGGCACGTCCTCGCCGAGCGCCGGCTCAAGCTCTTGAGCGCCCTGGGGGACGGGCTCCTCGCCACCCGTGAGCCCGCCGACGCCACGCGCCTCGCAGCCGGTCCGCTGGGCAGCGATCCGCACGACGTGCCGTTCGCGATCGTGGTCTCGGGCGGCGAGCCACCGTTGCTGATCGGCATCGACGAGACTGCGGCCGCTGCCGTCCAAACCGTCACGGGCAAGCTCGTGCTCACGGCCAGCACCTTCGCCTTGCCGGCCCCCATGCCTGCAGCGCCGTGGCCCGAGCCGGTGACTCTGGTCTACGCCGTCCCGATCCGGGGCACGGGGCACATCGTGTTCGGCGTGAGCGCTCGGCTGCCGTTCGACGAGCGCTACGCGCTGTTTTTCGCGCAGATTGTCCGGCAGATCGAGGCCACGCAAGCCCGCGCGCGCGTCGAGTACGAGCGGCGCAACCTGCTCGAGCACGCGCCGCTCCCCGCGGCGTTTCTGAGCGGGCCGACGCACGTCTTCGAGATCGCCAACGGCCCGTTCTGCGAAATGGTCGGGCGTGACGTGCGCGGCCAGACCTACCACGACGCCTTCCCCGAGCTTCGCCAGTATCCGCTCGGCGAAATCCTCGCCAATGTCTTCAGCAAGGGCGAGCCGTTCGTGACCAACGAAATGCGCGTGCCGCTCGCGCGCGGCGGTAGCGGCGAGCCCGAAGAGCGCTTCTTCAAGTTCAGCCTCTCCGCGATCCGCGGCAGTGACGGCCAGGTCAGCGGCATCATGGCGATCGGCATCGAGATCACCGAGCAGGTGATCGCGCGCAAGGCGCTGCAGACCGCGGCCCGCGCCAAAGACGAATTCTTGGCCACCATCAGCCACGAGCTCCGCACTCCGCTGAACGCCATGCTCGGCTGGGCCAAGATCCTGCGCCAAGATCACGGGGACCCCGCCAAGCTCCAGAAGGGCCTGGACGTTCTCGAGCGCAACGCCGAGGCCCAGGCTCGCCTGGTCGGCGATCTGCTCGACGTGTCGCGCATCATCAGCGGAAAGCTCACGCTCGCGCTCGGCCCCGTGGACATCGCGAACGCCGTCGCTGCCGCGCTCGACGTCGTGCGCCCGTCGGCAGACGCCAAACGCGTTCAGCTCGAGGCCGCGATCGCGCCGGACGTCGGCCTCACGCTCGCCGATCCCGATCGCTTCCAACAAATCCTCTGGAATTTGCTGTCGAACGCGATCCGCTTCACGCCGCCCGAAGGCCGCGTGCGGGTCTGCGTCGTCCGCGAGGGCAGCTGGCTACGCATCGAGATCGTGGACAGCGGCGCGGGCCTTCGCCCCGAGCACCTCGCCCACATCTTCGAACGCTTCCGGCAAGTCGACGCCTCGACCACGCGCCAGCACGGCGGGCTCGGGCTCGGCCTCGCGATCGTACGCTACCTCGTCGAAGCACACGGAGGCTCGGTCTCCGCTCGCAGCGACGGCCCCGGAAAAGGCAGCACCTTCGACGTCCGCTTCCCGATCCGCGCCGTTCCCGCCGAGCCCCCGCTCGAGAGCGGATCTCGCGAGCCGCGCGTCGCCACCCCGGTGCCCGCGCGACTCGGGGAGCTCGGTCAACTCCGGATCCTCGCCATCGACGACGATCGCGACTCGCTCGAGCTCCTCCGCGAAGTGCTCGAGAGCGTCGGAGCCCGCGTGACCGCCGCCCACAGCGCCGAACAAGGCCTCACCGAGCCTGGCCCCTTCCACGTCATCGTCAGCGACATCGGCATGCCGGGTATGGATGGCTACGAGCTGATCCGCGCCATCCGCTCCCGCCCCCGCGAAAAGGGCGGCGCCATCCCCGCCATCGCCCTCACCGCCTACGCCCGCACCGAAGACGCAGCGCGCGCCCGCGCCGCAGGCTTCCAGGAACACCTCACGAAGCCGGTCGACCTGAATGCGCTGTTCAGCACTATCCGTCGGCTGGTGGGACGGCACTAAACGGCTTTCGTCGCCAAGGCGCCAAGGGAACGCCAAGAGTCGCCAGGTTTTTTGGGGGGAGCAGAGGGCGGGTTAGCAGGTCCAGGTTCCCTCGGAGCACACGCAATGGATAGCGGTGCCGTCGTTTGGGGAGTTTCGGTAGCCGCAGCCTTGATTCGGCTGGCAGGGCGAACCGGGTTCGGGTTTCTCGCAAATCAGGAGGCCGTCTCGGCAGGTGCAGGGTTGGTCGCAGTCGTTTTTGCACTCGTCGCCCTCGGCACAGCGGGTCGCTTGGTGCACGCACGAGCCGGCGAGCGTGGTCCTGCACTCCTTGCGGCCGGGCTCGATCTCGTAGCAGCGCGCGATCACGGCCGAGCCGCGCTCTCCGCTTGCGTCCAGGCTGTCTTCGGTGGTCGCCATGCTGGCGCAGCCGAGTGGCGGGCACTCCTGAAGCGGATAGATGTTTTTGTAACAATCGGGCTGCTCGTCCCGGAACTTCGTACCCACCCCGAGGATCGGCCCAGGGCCGCAGCAATTGTTGGTTCTGATGAACGTGCAGTCGTCGTCTTCTTCGCACGCCAAGATTTCCGGGCCGCGGCAATCGAAGGCCGGACCTGCAGCCTTTCCCGCGCTGCCGCCAGCACTCGCACCACCCGCACTCGCACCACCCGCAACCGGGCCGCCTGAGCCCGCGCCACCCATGTTCGCGCCGCCGGGGTTCGCTCCGCCGGTTGCGTTCACACCGCCCGTCGCGTTCACACCCCCGGTCGCGTGCATACCGCCGGTCGTGGCACCGCCGGTTTGTCCCCCCGTCGCGGCGTCCGCGGAGCCTCCTGTCTCAGCAGGCGATCCCGATTCGCTCTCCCCGCAGGCCGCCACGAGCACAGTCAGCGAGCAGCCCACGACCAAGAGTCGGATCCTCATCAACCCGCGCTGCTGAGCACATCACGTGCCACGCAGAGCGGCACTCGTTTCGGCACTTTAGCCGCCACTCCCACACTGGGCTCGGCACACGCTGGCACAGTCCGGGCGTTCCAGTCACAGCCTTTCATAGCCAGATCACCGCGAATTTGCCGGCGATCCGGAGGGTAGAGGCGTGCACCACGAGCTGCCCGATGACCTTCAGCCTCCAAACCGGCGTCACCGTCGCGTGCAACACCTGCCCGCAGGGTGGATGCCCTTGACGGCCGTTACGACCTCGTCGCCAAGGTTTCCGGGGGTGCGCGCTGGGCGGCGCGGACGTCTCTGGAACGACGGGGACGAGCCGCAGCCACACCCAATCAAATTTCCGAAAAGAATCGCTCCGCGGCGTTTTTTTCTGCGTCCTTCGGTGAGGGTCGCCGTCTTGGCGTTTGGAGGCACTGATGAACATTCAAGACAATGACCAAGTGAGAGCCCAGGTACGGAGCGCCTATGCGCAGGTAGCGCGGGGGCAAGACGGCTGCGGCGTGGGTTGCTGCGGAACGCAAGGAAGTGGCAGCCTGGAGCTCGGCTACAGCGCGGACGAGCTGGCGAGCGTGCCGGAGGGCGCCGATCTCGGGCTCGGGTGCGGCAACCCGCAGGCGATCGCGGCGCTGCAACCGGGAGAGACAGTGCTCGATCTCGGCAGCGGTGCGGGCTTCGATTGCTTTCTCGCGGCGAAGGCCGTCGGGCGCAGCGGTCGCGTGATCGGTGTGGATATGACATCCGAGATGGTCACCAAGGCGCGCGACAACGCGCGGCGCGTGGAGGCGAACAATGTCGATTTTCGGCTCGGAGAGATCGAGCATTTGCCGATCCTCGACGCGACCATCGACGCCATTCTTTCGAACTGCGTGATCAACCTGTCTCCCGATAAGGAGGCCGTGTTTCGCGAGGCGTTTCGCGTCCTGAAGCCCGGGGGCAGGCTAGCGATTTCGGACGTGATCGCCACTCGGCCGATGCCGCCCGAGATCGCGAAGAGCCTGGAGGCTTACACCGGCTGCGTCGCAGGCGCGGTGAGTGAAGCGACCTTGCGTCGCCTGCTGGGCGAAGCCGGCTTCGAGGATGTCGTGATTCAGGCGCGCCCGGGCAGCGGGGAGCTCCTGGAGCGCTGCATGCCCGGCTCGGCGAGCTACGTCGCGTCCGCGATCATCGAGGGGCGCAAGCCGGGCGCGCAGAAGAGCTGCTGCGGTCCGACGTGCTGCGCCCCTGCGGAGCCCGCGCAGTGATCACACCCGAAGCACGCGGCGCCTGGCGTGAGCTCGAAGCACGACTTCGGCCGTCCATCGCGCGCCGCGTGGCTTCGGGGGCCGACATCGAGGACGTGCTGCAAGACGATCGCGGATCACCGCCGCGTGCGCGGGCGGCATCCCCTGCGGACGAACGAGCCGAAACCCGGCGAGAACGGTCCTTGAGCACCAAGTCGCAGTCAGGATCCTGACTGTGATTCTGCGAAGTAAGCAAGCTACTCGCAGGTCACGTTGAACTCGTGGCTCGTGGTCTCGGTCGGGCGACCGCTGTTCAGCGAGTCCGAGAGCATCACCGACAGGCGCACGGGGCCGGCGCAGAGGTCTTCGCTCGAGTCGATGAGCTGGTCCTCGGTAAGCGTGCAGTGCGCGGTGACGGAGTCGCCTGCTCCGAGGACGAGCGGGAACTCGACGTCCGGCGGTGCATCGACGCGATCGACGATCGGGCCGGACGCGCCGAGAATGCTCACCGACCCCCATTTCACCGTCGTTGATTCCTCGGCGTGGTCACCGAGCTCGAGCACCAGGTCGAAGCTGCCGTTCAGCACCTCGGTGAGCGCGTTGCTGCGGACCGAGAGCTCCGGGTTGTCGACGCGCGCGAACAGCGACACGGCACCCTTGCTGCCGCAACCGACAGCCGACAACGCGAGCAGCGCGACGAGCGAGAACGAGCGGACCTGAGCGGCGAGCATGGTGCCAATTTGTACCACTAAAACCCCGCGCGTTGACGCTATGGTGCGACCCGTGCGCCTGGCCGCCGTTTCGCCGCTCGTGCTGTCGCTGCTCTCGTGCGCCAGCGACCGTTCGAGGCTCGCGGTGTACGAGCCACCCCGCGTCGATCCGGCGCTGCTCGGTCGCGCTCGACCCGCCC
>JALYWZ010000412.1 GCA_030852505.1 Myxococcota bacterium
GCACGAGCGGCGGCAGCTCCGGCGTCGCCTGCCAGGCCGGCTACGTCTGCAATCAGGGTGCCTGCTCGCTGTCCTGCCCGGACGGGCTCGTGAACTGTTCGGGCAGCTGCGTCGACCCCGCCTTCGATCGGCTGCGCTGCGGCGCGACGGCGGGCTGCGGCACTCAGGGCGGCTCGATCGGCCAGGCTTGCCAGCCCGGCTACGTGTGCGGGGGCGGGAGCTGCTCGCTGTCGTGTCCGACCGGCCTCGTCAACTGCGCTGGCGTGTGCATCGATCCGCGGATCGACCGCAACTACTGCGGCGCCACCGGTTGCGGGATGGACGCGGACGAAGGGAGCGTGTGCGGAGACGGACAGGTCTGCAGCGGCGGCGAGTGCGCCGCCAACTGCGCACACGGCCTGATCGCCTGCGGCGGCACCTGCGTCGATCCGTTCACGAGCCGTGATTACTGCGGAGCGAGCGAGGGCTGTGGCGAGGACGGCGGCAGCGCGGGCACCGACTGCGCTCCGGGCTCGGTGTGCAGGAACGGCAGCTGCGTGCCTTCGTGTCTGGCAGGCTACGTGCTCTGCGGCGGCATCTGCATCGATCCCAAGATCGACCGCGACTATTGCGGCGCGACCTCGGGCTGCGGCGAAAGCGGCGGCAGCCCGGGCGAGCCCTGCGCCGCGGGCGAGGTCTGCAACCTGGGAGCGTGCGCGCTCTCCTGCCAGAGTGATCTGGTCGAGTGCGACGACACGTGCATCGACCCGGCGAGCAGCCGTGCACATTGCGGCGCCACGTCCGGCTGCGGGGAAGATGGCGGCGACGCCGGGGAAGCCTGCCCGGCGGGCTACGTCTGCTCCGGGGGTGAATGCTCGCTGTCGTGCGCCGCCAATCTGGTCAACTGCGGCGGCGCTTGCGTCGATCCCCTGAGCAACCCGAGCCACTGCGGCGCGAGCGGTAACTGCGGCACTGCGGGCGTGGGCAGCAGCGGCGACCAGTGCATCGCCGGTCAGATCTGCGACGGCGGCGTGTGCACGCTGAGCTGCCAGAGCGGGCTCTTGACGTGTGGCGGCAGCTGCGTCGATCCGTCGTCGAACCCCGGCTACTGCGGCGCGAGCGCCGATTGCGCCGGTGAAAACGCGGGGACCCTGTGCACGGGCGACGAAGCCTGCGTCGGCGGGCAATGCACGTTGCTCGCGTCGCTGCTCGACCCCGACTGCCGCGTCGTGAACGGCGTGATCTGGTGCATGTACGACATCGACTCCGGCACCGGCATCGGCGAGGCGAACCGGACTTGCAGCGAAACCTGCGCGCAAGCCGGCCTGGCCGTGGTCGCGGACAACGCCGCCTTCATCGCGCAGAACACCCAGGGCGAGTGTGAGAACATCTCCAATGCTTTCGGCGCGAACGCTTCGGCCGTCTTCGTCCTCGATCAGCCCTACTGCGTCGCCTACGACAGCGGAGATGATTCCTTCGGCTGCTCGGTGGACTCGCAGTGCCAGGGGTACTCGGTCGTGACCGCGACGCCGGGCTCTGCCTACGTTTGCGGTTGTCGCGAGGTAGAACCGTGATGCGCTTGGGACCTATCCGAAGAGGAGTACCGACCATGAGGCTAGGGCAAGCGATCCGGCTCGTTGCCGTCGCCGGCGTGATCGCAGCGCTCTTCGCCGGCTGCTCCGACGACTCGGACGGGTCGGGCGGGCCCGCTTTCGACGGCGGGGCCGCGGGAGAAGCGGGCGCCGGTGGTGGTGATGAGGGCGGCGCTTGGGGCGCGGGCGGCTCCGGCGAATCGGGGAGCGGGGGAGCCGGAGGCGCCGGCGGTAGCGCCGAGCCTGGCGTCTGCGCACAGGGCCTGATCGAGTGCGACGGCACCGCGCTCGGGGAGTGCGTCGATCCGCTGCTGGATCCCGAGCACTGCGGCGAATGCGGGAACGCCTGCGGGGCGGGTTTCGTGTGCAGCGCCGGCACGTGCGCCCTGTCGTGTCAGGCGGGGCTCATCGAGTGCGACGGGCTGTGCATCAACCCGAAGAAGAGCCTCGAGCACTGCGGCGCCGGTGCGGACTGCGGCGGCGGCAACGCCTGCCGTACGGGCGAGGTCTGTAGCCTCGGCCACTGTGCTCGCTCCTGCCAGGTCGGGTTGCTCAAATGCGGCGGCACCTGCATCGATCCCGATCGCGATCCGGTCTACTGCGGCGCGATCGCGGACTGCTCCGGTCGCGGCGCGGGCACGGCCTGCGCGGTGGGCTCGGTTTGCATCGGCGGGGTGTGTCAGGTCTCGTGCGCCGCGGGTCAAATCGCGTGCGACGCCACCTGCGTCTCGCCGCTCAAAGATCTGCGATTCTGCGGTGCCACGCTGGGCTGCGGCAACGGCAAGGGCAGCCCCGGCGACGACTGCGCCGACGGCGAGGTCTGCTCGAACGGCAAGTGCGCGCTGTCTTGCCAGCCGTCGCTCGTGGAGTGCGAAGGCACCTGCGTGGACCCGCTCACGGATCGCGACTTTTGCGGCGCCAGCAGCGGTTGCGGCGTGGAGGGCAAGGGCAGCGCCGGCATGGCCTGCCAGCCGGGTTTCGTGTGCAACAACGGCGTGTGTTCGCGCTCGTGCCCGAACGGGACCGTGAAGTGCGACGGCAGCTGTTTCGATCCCAAGAAAGATCGCGTCCACTGCGGCGCCACCTTCGGCTGCGGCGTGAACGAAGGCGGCTCCCCGGGCCAGACCTGCGACGACGGTGAGGTTTGCAGCTCCGGGAACTGCCTGCTCTCGTGCCAGCCCGGGCTCGTCCAGTGCGACTCGACCTGCGTCAACCCCAAGACGGATCGCGCTTATTGCGGCGCGACCGCAGGCTGCGGTGAGAGCGGCGGCAGCGCGGGGGTGCTCTGCGATCCGGGCTACGTCTGCAACGCGGGCGAGTGCTCGCTGTCCTGCGCGGACGGCCTCGTGAACTGCGGCGGCTTCTGCGTCGACCCGGCGGAGGATCGCGCCTTCTGCGGCGCGACCCCGGGCTGCGGCAGCAACGGCGAAGGCGACGACGGCGAGATCTGCGACGACGGCTACGTCTGCAACGCGGGCGAATGCTCGCTCTCGTGCCCCGCCGGTCTCGTGAACTGCAACGGCGCCTGCGTCGATCCGATGGTCGATCGCTCGTTCTGCGGCGCGACCAACGGCTGCGGACAGGCGGGCGGCAGCGATGGGGACGTCTGCGCTCCGGGCTTCGTGTGCAACGAAGGAGACTGCGCGCTGTCCTGCGCCGCCGGCCTCGTCGATTGCAACGGTACCTGCGTCGATCCCGACGTCGATCGCAGCCACTGTGGCGCGACCCCAGGCTGCGGCTTCGGCGGCGGCAGCGCGGGCGACGTGTGCCAGCCGGGCTTCGTGTGCAACGAAGGGACCTGCGATCGCTCGTGCCAGACCGGCCTCGTCAACTGCGACAGCGCCTGCGTCGATCCCGCGGTCGACCGCACGCACTGCGGCGCGACCGCGGGCTGCGGTGTGGGCGGTGAGGGCGACACCGGCGAGGTCTGCGATCCGGGCTACGTCTGCAACGCCGGCGCCTGCGCGCTCTCGTGCCCGACCGGTCTCGTGAATTGCAACGGCCGCTGCGTCGATCCGAACCAGGACCGCACGCACTGCGGCGCGAGCGGGGCCTGCGGCTCGCCGAGCGGCAACCCGGGCGACGTCTGCGATCCCGGTGAGGTCTGCAACGCCGGGACCTGCAGCGTCTCGTGCGCCGGCGCGCTCGTGAACTGCGACGGCACGTGCATCGATGCCACGAGCAATCGCCGCTTCTGCGGCGCGACACCGGGCTGCGGTGCCTCCGGCGGCAGCGCCGGAGAGCGCTGCGACGGCGGCGAAATCTGCAACGCGGGGCACTGCGCGCTGTCGTGTCCGAGCGGCTACATCAATTGCCAGGCATCCTGCATCGACCCGCTGATCGACCGCGACTTTTGCGGCGCCACGCCGGGTTGCGGCCGGGGCGGGCTCGGCAGCCCCGGTGAGGAGTGCGACCGCGTCGAGGTGTGCAACGCGGGCAGCTGCGGGCTCTCGTGCCAGGCCGGCAGGATCGACTGCGGCGGTGGCTGCGTCGCGCCAGCAACCGACCGCAGCTTCTGCGGTGCGACCGAGGGTTGCGGCGCGGACGGCGGCAGCAGCGGCGGCGTCTGCCTGAGCGGCCAGGTCTGCATCGAGGGGGCGTGCCAGCGGTCGTGTCAGAGCGGCTTCGTCAACTGCAACGACGTGTGCATCGATCCGAACAGCAGCCAGGCCTTCTGCGGAGCCACCGCGGGCTGCAGCGTGGACGCAGGCACGGCCGGCGAGACCTGCGAGCCCGGACACGTCTGCATCGACGGCCAGTGCGAGCTCTCCTGCCCGATTGGCCTGGTCGACTGCGGGGGCTCCTGCATCGATCCGGACACGAATCGCCTGTTCTGCGGTGCAACGCCGGGCTGCGGCGCCGGCGCGTCGAGCGAGGGCAGCGTTTGCGACCCGGGGTTCCTGTGCGTCGCGGGCGTCTGCACGCTGACCTGCCCGAGCGGGCTCGTCCAGTGCGGCCAGAGCTGCATCGACCCGCTGTCGAACCCCAATTTTTGCGGGGCTTCCGGCGACTGCACGGGCGAAGCCGCCGGGGAGAAGTGCGCTCAGGACTTCGCCTGCGTCGCAGGAGCTTGCCTGGGCGTGCAACCGCCGTGAGACTCGCCACAATGGCGTGGTGTCCGAGCGTTCCAACCACCACTTCGTCGAGAGTCAGGTCCGGTTCGAGGTCACGGACGAGGAGCGCTTCTCCCGTCTCGACTTCGCGATGCGCGTGCTCGACATTTTGAATCCCCAGGTTCACGTCACGCTGTATTCGGCGTTACGGCATCTGCAGATCCAGCGCGGGCGCGACTTCGCGCGCGGCCCCGACGCGAGCTGGGCACTGGTCGCGATCCCCCCCAAGGCGAGCCGCTATCACATTGCGTTTGCGCTGGCCGAGCTCGCGGGCAAGGCCAATCACCCCTACGTCGTGGATCTGGTCGGCGCCGCGAGCGCCGTTTCTTGATCAGCGCGAGCCGGTGACGAAGTACTTGGTCGCGCGGCGTTGCCCCTTGGTGCTGATCGCCTTGTCCGCGATCAGCTTGCGCACCGGCAGCGCCAGCTCCTTGCTGGACACGCCGAGCGCCTTGCCGATGTGCTCGATGCGCTCTCCGGGGTGTTTGGCGATGTAGCTGCGGAGTTTCGCGGCCAGCGCCTCGAGCTCGTCCGCCGTACGCTTGCCGCCGCGACCGCGCGCGCTCGACGCTGGCGGGCGC
>JALYWZ010000059.1 GCA_030852505.1 Myxococcota bacterium
GTGCTGGCGTTGTTCGAACCGTTGCTCGCCGCGCTGCCGCCGCTGCACCAGGTCGGCAAGGACGCCAAGACCCGGCTCCAGGAGTGGCTGCAGGCGCGCCAGCTGCCGCTGCCGGCCTATGCGCTGCTGGCGGAAACCGGCGACGAGCACGACAAGACCTTCCTCGTCGCCTGCACCCTGGCCGAGCCGCCGCTGGCCACCGAAGGCCAGGGCAGTTCCCGCCGTGCCGCCGAACAGCGCGCCGCCGAAGCCGATTCGAGCACCCGCGCCGCCAGTCGCCCTGCCTCCGATCCCGATTCGCCCCCCCGTGTCGCTGCCGCCCGTCGTCGTGGCGGACACTCGCCGGGCCACGATGTCTCGCTCCGCACCGCAGCGCAGCGCGCCCAGGCCCAGCAGCAAGGCCGAGATCGTCACGCGCCGCCCGATCATTTCGCGAGCGTGTTGAGCCGTTCGCGAAGGACGCGGCTTTGGGGGACCTTCGGATAGAGCGCCACGAATCGCTCGATCGCGCTGCGTTCCTCCGCGGTGCGCCCGAGCGCGCGCAGCGCTCGGATCCGGCCGAACGCCGCTTCTTGCGACAGGGCACCACCGGTCGCCAAGTACGCGTCGAAGGCGGTGAGCGCGGCGCGCGGGTCATTCAGTGAAGAAAGTGAGAGCTCAGCGAGCGACATCAGGGCGGTTCCCCCGGCGGCGCTACCAGGGCTCGCTTGGTGGATCTGGCGGTAGATCTCCGCGGCGCGCCGGAATTGTCCGCGAGCGCGCAAGGCCAGCGCCCGCTGGAGTAACGCTTCGGGATTCGGTGCGGGCGCTGACGCGGACGGCGCTGGAGCGGGCTCGCGCAAGGGGTGCCGCAGCTCGGGCGGCAAGAGCTCGAGATCCCGCTCGCGCTCTTCGACGGTGAGCGTTGACGGCTTCAGGGAGCCGAGGCGCAGCGACTCGCCGGCTCGCAGCGGGCGACCCGTGGAGGTGTCCTTCTCGCGCACGATCACCTTGCCTTCCACGACGCGAGCCGTGATCACGCCGTCGTCCGAGGACTCGACCGAGAAGACCGTGCCGACCGCGGTGACGCGGCCCTGCTCGGTAGCGATGCTGAAGGACGTGCCGGCCGGTTGCGGCACGAGCGAGACCACGACACGCCCGCCAGCGAGCCCGAGCACGCGGTGCTTCGAAGCCAGATCCTTGCTCGTGATCGTGGTCCCCGGCGCCATACACACCAGGACCCCCGTCACGACCTCCGAGCAGCCGGCTTCCCCGGACGGCGGAAGAGGGTTTGCCGATTCCTCCCGCTCGGAGATGGCGACCGGCCCGGAGCTCTGGGCTTGGAGGCTCGAGTGCGCCCCTCCGGATGCGGCGTCGTCGCGCGCGGTGATCCAGAGCGCCAGGCCCGCGGCCAGAGCCAGCGCGGCAGCCACACCGCCAGCAAGCCGCCGGTGAACGTGCCTCTGCTGCCGAGTCGCATTGGCGACGCCCAGCAGCACGTCGTCGATCTCACGCTCCGACGGCACGCTCTCAGGCTGGTCGGAGATACGGAGCTCGCGAAAAAGCGCTGCATTCCGCCCGCATGGACCGCAGGCCCGCGCGTGATCCCTCAGGAACTCTTCGGCGTCATGCGACAGCGTCTCTCCGATCGCCTGGCAATCCGAAAGCTCCTCCCAGCGTTCGCAATCCGCGCTCATCGGGGTCCCGGCCGGTGACGGCGTGCTCGAATACGAAACATTTCTCTGTCCGCGAGTATCCGGAGATCGAGTGGCTCCGGGTGGGCGTTTCAGGCGGATCAATTCTTTGAAAAAGTACCCGCCCGAAAGACTCGCCTCGCATCACTGCTAGTGAGTACCGGTTCACCAAACGCCCACCCCTAGCTCCACGTCCAATCGCGGCCGAAATCTACCAGGAGCCACCACCGTCGCCTCGTCGGTCGCATACTCCGGCTGGGCCATGAGGAAGTCTGCTCCCCCGCGGATCGCCAGACGAAGAGCCGGGGTAGGGGTCAGGATCGCTCCTGCGCGCGGGCCGAGGCCGAAGGTCCAGTGCGACTTCGGTCGTGTCGGTGCGAACGCAGCGTCCGTCGCCACGGTCTCCCGCGAGCTGTGCTCGAAGATCGCGGACAGCTCGAAGTTCATGAGCAGCGACGTCCCTGCGGCATAACCGAGCACCAGCTCCCCGGGATGCCGCGCGAGTGACACGCGCGCGCCGCCCGCGGTGACGCTTGCAGCTGGAAACGATGTGTAGCGAGCGCCGACGTAGGCCGTGGGAAGGACGAGCCAGCGCGCGCCCACGGCCATTCCGGATTGCCAGGTCAAACCGCCGCTCGGGTACGCGCCGACATAGCCGAGCAGAAGAAAGACGCGTGGGGGCTCGACCTCGGGAACCACGGACTCCTGCGCCGGCGCGGCGACCGCGGCCTTCGCTACGTCTCGTTCTGGGACGATGCCCAGCCGACCTCCCTCGAGCAGCGCCTCGATCAGGGATCGCACCACGATTGCGGCTTGCTCGATCGCCACACGGCTACCCGCCTCCGACGCCGGTAGACGGCGCACCAGCGTCGCGCTGCCGCCCGGCTCGGTGAAGAACACGAGCAGCGAGCGGTCCGCAGCCTGCTCGATCGAGAACGTTCCGAGCGCTGCGTGCGACGTGGCCAGCGTGCCCGCCGCGGCGAGTCGATCGGCCAGATCCCTTGCCGAATCCAGCGGTTCTTCCACCAGCTCGATGGGCGAACCGCTGAGGTACACGCGGACGGCGAGCAGTGCTTCACGCTGCTCCGCGGAGCTCGGATCGTACGTGAGCACGAGCCGAGAGCTCACTGGCTGAGCCTCAGCCGGCCGCGCTACGGCCAGCAACCCACAGAAACAAATCCATTTCGACGAGAAGGAAACGAAGCGAGCCAGACACCCGAGCACAGACGAGCGGACTCCCACTGGTTTTCATGAGTACCACGCGCCGCCCGTTCTCGTCAGCAACCTCCCAGGACGAGGCGCCCACCCCAAGTCGATTGGACTCACCACTCATGAACGGTGCCGTCGTGCTGCGCGTGTCGCTCGGAGCTCGGTTGCGCGTTCGCTCGGCCACCGACGAAAGCGCTTGAATGACGCGGTTAGCGGCCTCAGCATGGTCCGACGGTGGCGACGCGCTGCCCGCAGAGCCTTGCGGCATGCCTTCGAACGCTGACGACGTAAGATTCATGGCTCTGGTCGCGGCGGGCGATTCGGAAGCCCAGCGCGCGCTCGTTCGCCGCTTGCTCCGGCGCATTCAACGTTTGTGCCGCGCATTGCTGCGAAACCAGCACGACGCCGAGGACGCGGCCCAGCTCAGCGTGCTGGAAGTCCTGAAGTCGGCGCGGAACTACCGCGGGGAGAGCTCGCTCGAGCGCTGGACCGATCGCATCACCGTGCGCACGACCCTGCGGGCAGCCGCTTCGGAACGGCGCGCACACGGTGCGCCGCTCGAGGGCGAGGTAGGTGTCACGCACGGAAACATCGAACACTCGCTGCTCGCCGGCGAGTGCCTGGACCGGCTCTCGGAGCGTCAACGCTCGGTGCTGATCCTGAGGCACGGTCTCGAGTATTCGATCGAAGAGATCGCGGAGCTCTTCGGGATCTCGCCCAACACTGTCAAAGATCGGCTGCTCCGCGGACGCAGCGCGTTGCGGCGAGAGCTCCAGCGAGGAGAGCCCGCGCCCGCCCATCGCTTGCGCCTCGCAGGCGACGAATGAGGCGCAGGCCTCACTGAATATTCGTGGCGATGCTGCCTTGCGCTGCGGGACCGAGCAACAGCGGGCGCCAGCGCTCGTCCCTCTCGAGAAACACTTTCTGAAACGCCAGCGCGTACCCCCCGGACACGCCGCGGCCCGCCGCGTCGGGAGCGAACCAGGCGAAGTGGCTCGCGCTCGGGATCTTGATCAGCATCTTCGGTGTCGCCCCCATCGCGTCGTAGGCGGTCTGCGAGAAGCCGCAGCCCGCGACCGTATCGCTATCGCTGCACAGAAAGAGCGTCGGCACCTTCACCTGGCTGCCGTCCGGTCCCCACGCGGCGAGCCCGACCGAGCTCCCGTAGGTCGGGTCCTTGGCGGAAGCGAGCGTCGTGCCGCCGCCACCCATGGAATAGCCGCTCGTGCCGTAGCGCCCTGCCAATTTGCCGGCGAGCGGACCGCTGCCGGAGCTCTCTTTCTTCAGCTCTTCGATGGCTGCTACCAGCTTGCTGCCGCGTAAATCCGGTAGATCGAGGGGCCCGGTGTTCGTCACCACCACGGCGAAACCCCACGAGGCGTAAAAGCGTCCCCAGGGCGCCATCTCCGGGCCGCTATTCAAGAAGCCGGGACAGATCGCGATCCCCGCGAACGGCGGTTCGGCGTCCGTCGGGTAATGCAGCGTGCCCGTGCCGAGCGTCTGCGTCGCCGTTGCGTACGGGCCCTCACTCGCGGTCAGCTCGCTCGGCGGAGCGGTGTGACACAGACAATCACCGTCCGCGCAGCAAGTCCCATTGGTGACGCTTCCCGCCGTTGCGCTCCCCGCTGCCGCAGCTTCGTCCGGGATGCCACCAGCGCTCGCGGTAGCACCGCCGCCCGTAGCGTCGCGCCCTCCGCTGGTTGCCGTACCTCCTTCTGGCGATTTACCGCCCGACGACGTGGCACTGCCGCCGCCGTTCTTCGGAAAAGCAACGAACGGCGGCGCGGTCGACGCACTTCCACCCGTTGCGGAGGCCGTGACTCCGCCGCTCCCTCTGGACCAGTCTTCCGTGATCGATCCGCCCGAGCCAGCGGGGCCATGCCGCTGGGACGAGCGCCCGGGAGCGGAATCCCCCGAGGAGCCACAGGCGATCGTGATGAGCGCGAGCAGGACAGCGCTCGCGAGGGCCGAGCGTTCGCCTTGCGCCATGCACGGGGGTGTCGTCGTGATCACGATAATCGAGTGGCCCCTCGGGAGAAATTCGGGTGGTCACGCGCCTCTCCCGTTTGCCGAAAGGCGTGCGCCCCGAAAGTTGGTGGGGCGGAGTCGCGAACCGCTCGCGGTCGGCGCCTCGCTCCCGTCTCGGCCGGCGCTCTCGCAGAGGACGCGGTCGAGCTCCGCACTGAGCTGCTCCGCGTCTGCCGAGATCTCCACCGACTCCGCACCTGCGCCTTGAAAGGGGAACAACTCGTGCGCGGGGATCGCGCCCTCGCTGCAAATGCACAGGTCGAAGTTGGAGACCCTGGCGGCCTGCATGCGCTCGCGAAACACCTGCTCGTCGATGTCTTCCGGGAGCAGCAACCCAGCCCGGACCAGCGCACCCAGGTGCCGCGCCGTCTCGATCACGTCGGCGCGCGCGGCGTACGACACCAGCACCCTCAAAGCCATGCCGCGGGCCTCGCGAGTCGCGTCCGCCAGATAGTCGAGTGAATGGCGCAGCGAGCTCGGCAGCTCCTCGATATTTCCGAGAGCGGTGACTCGGACACCGGAGGCGACCAGACACGGCGTGGCATACGCCAGAAAATCGCTGAAGCGCCGCGCCTCGGACGGAAACTCACGACACGCCCAGCACGACAGCTCGCCGAAGGCCGATAGGGTGAGCTCCTTCACACCCGAGGCTTGGAGCTCGAGCACCGCGTCACACAGCGCCGCCGGGCTGTAGCGCCGCTCAGCGCTCGAGCCGGGCGGCGTCGCCCCTTCGGGAGCCAGCAGCAGCGCGACGTGCAAGGGAGCCGCCGAGCACGGTGCGTTGCCAGCGGACACCTCGGTATCGTGCGCCTCGCCTGATGCGGTGTTCGACATCTAGCCTCAGAGTGCCGCCGGCCGAACCGATCGGGTGGCCTGGACGGAACGCTGGGTGGCAAAAAAGGACAGCGAACGGCGCAGCCCGAGAATAATCCGCGGGCTCGTCCCATCTTGAGCTTCGACCCCGGCCTTTCATGTCCTCGCTCCCCTCTTCCAGCTCGGCCGAGCGCCGCCGCTTCGAGGCCGTCGTCGGCCCTCTGTTGGGGCGCCTGCTCGGTTTCTTGTCGCGGCGAGTGAAGAACCGCGCGGGTCTCGAGGAAGACCTCTTGCAAGATGCCGTGCTGCAGGCGTGGCGCGAGTGGGGCGCCCTCCGTGATCAGGACGCAGCGCGGCCCTGGTTGTTCCGGATCTGCTTGCGCGTCCTCCAAGAGCACATGCGGAAGAACGCTCGCCGCGAACAGCTGGTTCCCGTGGTCGATCTGGAACCACGGTTCGTGGAGCTCGTCGCCTCTTCCTCGCCGACCTCGCTGGAGCTCCTGATCGAACGGGCCTCGAATGAAGAGGTCTGGAGCGCGCTCCAGAGTTTGCCCCGAGAGTTGTCGCTGGCGCTCGAGCTCTATGAAGTCGAAGAGCTGAGCTACCGCGAAGTCGCGGACACGCTCGGCTTGCCGATCGGCACGGTGATGAGTCGGATCCACCGCGCGCGGCGGCAGCTGGCCGTGATCTTGACCGCACCACCTTCCGCACGGTCCGAAACAGCCGAGGAGAGCGAACATGCGCGCCGGTGACGAAGCGCTCGAGGCGAACCTCGAGCACACGCGCTCGATGAGCGACGAACGCGCGATCCGCGAGCACGTCCAGGGCTGCGAGCAATGCCAGCGCGAGTCGCGGCTGCTCGGCGCCGTTCAAGGCAAGCTCGCAGAGCTGCGTTCCTCGGAGCAGGATCCGCTGCTGCGCGCGCGCGCCTTTGCGCGCCTGGACGGCGGAGCAACGCAGGACACGGCCGTGAAGTCGCGGATGCCGCGGCGCTGGCTGCTTGTGGCCGGCGGAGGCTGGGCTGTGGCCGCGGGCTTCGGCGCGCTCTGGCTCGCACAGCGGAGCGAACCGAACGCGATCGGAACGGCTGCGCTGCCGCCGATGGTGAACGAAGCGCTGCGCGAGTACGAACGCGCGCGCGGACGCGAGCTGCCGGCTCCGCGCGCCCCGAGCGAGCTGGAAGGCGCGCTGGGGCATCCAATCCCCTTCTTGAGCAGCGGCGACGTGACGCTCGTGAGCTCGTGGCTCACGACGATTCGAGATGAGTCGTCGGTGGCCATCGCTTATCGCTTTCGCGAGCGGATCCTGGTGCAGTTCGTCGTCTCCGAGGCGCTGTTCCTGCGCCAGCCGCTGGTGCGCGAAGCGATCGGGCGGAGCGGCGTGTACCTGAGTCAGGCGGGCTCGCAGGTGGTCGTCGGGCGGCTGGGTCGGGGCGTCGGTTCGTTGCTGGTGGGCGAGTCGAGCCCCGAGATCCTCGAGCGTCTTTTGCCGAGCACCTGAGTCCGCGTTCTCTCAAGTTCTGAAAATCGAAAGTCCGAAACATGTCGAAGACACGTCGGGTGTTGCTGCGTTGCGCGAGCCTGGCCGCAGGAGCGTTCGTCGTCCTGCAGTTTTTCCGGACGGAGCTGCCCAATCCACCGGTCACCGCGGATCTATCCGCGCCCGCGCCGGTGAAGGCGATCCTGCAACGGGCCTGTTACGACTGTCATTCGAACGAGACGCGTCTCCCGTGGTTCGATCATATCGTGCCCGCCTACTGGCTCGTGGTGCGTGACGTGACCGAGGGCAGAAGGCGCCTGAACTTTTCGGAGCTCGGCAAGCTCCCACTCGCCAAGCAAAACGCCGCGTTGTTCGAGTCAGTGAATCACGTCCTGCTCGGCGCGATGCCCCCGAAGCCGTACCTGACGATCCATCCGGGAGCGCGGATCTCAGACGGCGACATGATAACACTAAAGGGTTATGTGAGAACGCTCGCCGTCGCACCCAAGCCGCCCGCGGCGACGAGCCCGCTGCCGAGCCCACCGAGCCCGCCGCTTCCGGCGCCGAACGGGATCGCCTTTCCCGTCGACTACGGTGCGTGGAAGCCGATCAGCGGCTCGGAGCGCTTCGACAACGGAACCGTGCGCGCGATCCTCGGTAACGCTGCCGCCATCCAGGCCATTCGGGACAACGAAATTGCGCCTTGGCCGGACGGCGCTGCGCTCGCCAAGGTGGCCTGGAAGTCAATCGCCGATCCCGACGGCGGCGCGCACGCCGGAGACTTCTGGCAGGTCGAGCTCATGCTCAAAGATCGTGAGCGCTACGCCGGTACGCTGGGCTGGGGCTTCGCGCGCTGGCGCGGCAACGAGCTCCTGCCCTACGGCAAGGACGCGAGCTTCGCGGAGGAGTGCGTCGGCTGCCACGCGCCCTTGAAGGACAGCGATGCCGTCTTCACGCGGCCGATTCGCCGCAGCGCCGAATTACCGGAAGGGCTCGATCTGCTCGCGGGTCGCGTACTCGGCCTCAGCGTGAACCCCGAACGCACCACGTTCTCGATGCTCTTGGGCGACCACGTCGCCGCCAACCACGCGCGGACCCGCAGCAACGAGCCCTATCCGCCGGGTTCGATTCTGTTGCTCGCGACCTGGTCGGCGAGCGACGACGAACGCTGGTTCGGCGCGCGAACCCCTGGCGCTGTCGCGAGCATCGATGTTCTGAAGCGCAACGGGGAGTCCTGGTTGCACGAGGCGTACGCGCGCGGTCCCGAAAAGCTCGAGCGCCTGCCCAGCGGCGATCCGGCGCGCACAGCCGAGATCTCGAGTCGAACCACCGTTACCCTGGTGGGTGGACCGCCTTGAGCTCAGGGCAGCTTCGCCCGAAACGCGCGGTCCGGTTGGTCCGGTTGGTCTCTGTCGAGCAGCGTGCCGACGACGTAGCGGCCGTCTCGGGAGATCGCCGTCGCCCAAAGCTCCCCGTCGGGGATGGCCGCGCCCTGGGCCTCCAGCAATTGCCTCAAGTCGCGAAAGCCCCGGGTTTCATCCCAGGTCCCCGCAGGACCCGAGGTGACGACGACCGAGCCATCGCCGCTGACGGCGGAGAGGTCCGGTAATCCGCTGCTGCGAAGGACCTGATTGCCTTTCCAGATGATCCCACCGGCGGTGTCGCCAACGTCCATTCTGCCGACGACCATCGAGCCGTCTGCGGTCATGGCCGTCGCCGAGACATAGCTCGCCCCGCTCGGCGTGGGCAGCTTCTCCACCGAGCTCGGTGTCCAGCGGTAAACCTCTCCATCGGGTCCGGGTCCGACGATCACGTTTCCGTCGGCGCTGATGGCGTCTGCGTAGGTGAGAGGAGCCAGATCTTGAATGCCGGATGCCGTCCAGCGTGCGTCGCCACCGGCAACTACCGAGCCGTCAGCGTTCGTGACACCACCTCCGAGTAGATCGATCGCGACCATGCCTGTCGCGGGCGTCCAGCGGAATACCGCGCTGCTGGCGCCTGCCAGGTAGGAGTGTCCGCCAGCGACGACGCTGCCGTCGTCACTCACGCTTCGCGCTGTGGGGTCGCGCAACCCTTCGAGAGCCTCGAGGCCATTCGCCTCGCTCCAACGGTAGGCTGCGCTGCCCGAGCCTGTGGCGCGGTCGCACCAGCCGACGACGAACGTGCCGTCGGCGCTCACGTCCATGCCGCGGCAATCCCCGTAGTGCTCGACCGGGGGCAAGACATCGAAGATGCGTTCGCAATCCGCACCGACGCCACCCGGCGCGCACGGACAATCGTGCCCCCCGGCCTCGTTCACGCAAACGCGACCGGCGGGGCAAGCACCCGAGGCAGCGCACTCGTCCACGTCCAGCTCGCAGGTCTTGCCCATCCATTCCGGAGGACAACGGCACTCGAACCCCGGCGAGAGATTCGCGCACTCGCCGCCGTTCTGGCAGGGATTGTCCTCGCACTCGTCGACATCCGCGTCGCAGTCCGGCCCGTCGGAGCCCGCCTTGCACTGACACGTTCGACCATTCACGCCGTCGATGCACTCGGCGCCGTTGTTGCACGGCTGCGTCAGGCACTCGTCGATGTTGGTCTCGCAGTTTTTGCCCGTGAAGCCGGCCGAGCACGCGCACGTGTAGCCGCCGGCCGTGTCGCTGCACTCGCCGTTCAGGCACGGAGCGTCGCCGCAACCCGAAACCGCGCGCTCGCAGTCGAGCCCCGAGAACCCCGCCTGGCAGACACACGTGTAGCGCGCGTTGCCGTCCACGCACTCGCCGCCGTTCTGGCACGGCATCCCGACGCAGTCGTCCTTCGGCAGCTCGCAATTTTTCCCCTCGTAACCGACCGAGCACTGGCACTCGTAGTCGTTCACGCGATCCACGCAGAGCCCGCCGTTCTGGCACCGATCCACCGCGCAGTCGTCGATGTCGACCTCGCAACGCGGCCCGCCGTAGCCCGGCGAGCACGCGCATTGATAGCGCCCTCCACCGACGTCCGTGCACTGCCCATCGTTCAAGCACGGGGCCGCATCGCACACGGATCCCGATGCACCCGAGCCGCCGCCGCCCTTGCTCGAACCGCGTGCACCGCTCGTTCCGCCAGACTCGTCCCCACTCTCCCCCGCCTGCCCGTCGAACTCGAACTTGTCTTTATCGACGGCGCACCCCGCGAGCGTCACCGCTCCGACCGCGCCCGCAGCCAGCAAACCCACGATCCACATAGCCCAGCCACTAGCACAGCGGCCGCTCGACGCTCTCAACGGGTGCGCGTTTCGGCGTAACACGGTTTGGCGCGGGCGCCGCGACGAACCTCAGAGCACCAGCTCGCGAGGCAACCCAGAGCGGCCGTGCGGGTGCGCGCGGCTGTTCGGTGTGAGACAGTCCGGAGATGGGAAGCGTGAATCCGCGGATCGTGACGCGCGAAGCGAGCCGGGCGGACATTGCTCGGCTGGTGGAGCTGAATGTGGCGGCGTACCCGGTGCTGGCGAGGGAAAACGTCGTCTGGGGCGAGCGCCATCTGGTCAGTCATCAGCGCGTGTTCCCTCAGGGGCAACTCGTGGCGGAGCTCGATGGCCAGATCGTCGGCGCCGCCGCCTCGTTGATCGTCGACCTGGGTCCGGATCCGCTGCGACACCACACCTGGTCGGGTGTCACCGATAGCGGCTATTTCTCGAACCACAACTCGGAGGCCGACACGCTCTACGGAGCCGACGTCTACGTGCATCCCGCTGCGCGCGGGCAAGGCGTCGGGGCGGCCTTGTACGAAGCCCGCCGGCAGCTGTGCCGGCGGCTCAACAAGCGACGTATTCTGGTCGGGGGTCGGCTCTGGAACTACGTCGATCATGCCAGCATGACCCCCGAGGAATACGCCGCGCGTGTCGTGGGCGGGGAGCTTCGCGACCTGGTCCTGAGCTTCCAGCTGCGGGAGGGCTTCGTGCTTCGCGGCGTGATCCCGAACTACCTGCCGGATCCGCGCAGCAAGAACCACGCGAGTCTGCTCGAATGGCTCAACCCCGACTATCGAGCACCGAAGCAGGGCGAGCGAAAGGCTCGCATCGCCTGCGTGCAGTACCAGATGCGCAAGGTCACGGGGTTTCAGGATTTCGCCCGACAGGTCAGCTACTTCGTCAACGTGGCAGCCGAGTACTCCGCCGACTTCCTGCTATTGCCGGAGTTCGTCTCCGCCCAGATCCTGTCGGCCGAAGACGCGGTGACCGCCAAAGAAGGCGTGCGCCGATTGGCCGGCTACAAAGATCGGGTCTTCGACCTGATGAGCGGGCTGGCAGTGAAGTATGGGATGACGATCGTTGCCGGCAGCCACCCGGTGATGGACGGCGAGCGGCTGTTGAACGTCGCCTGTGTGTGCTTGCCGAGCGGCCAGATCGTTCAGCAACCGAAGCTCCACATCACCCCGTGGGAACGCAATGCTTGGGGCATCACCGGCGGCCACTCGCTGCGGCCGATCGACGCACCGCAGGCGCGCATCGGCGTGCTGATCTGTTACGACATCGAATTCCCCGAAGCTGCGCGCTACCTCGCGGACCTCGGCGCGGAGATCTTGTTCGTGCCGTTCTGCACCGACACGCGACAGAGCTACCTGCGCGTTCGTTATTGCGCGCAAGCCCGCGCCGTCGAGAACCAGGTCTACGTCGCGATGGCGGGCAACGTCGGAAACTTGCCGGATGTGGGCAACCTCGACATCAACTACGGGCAAGCCGCCGTGCTCACCCCGGCGGATTTCGCGTTCGCGCGTGACGGCATCGCTGCCGAGGCCGACTCGAACGAGGAAACAGTGCTGATCTGCGATGTCGATCTGAACGCCCTGCACGCCGTCCGCTCCGGAGGCACCGTCACTCCGCGCCTCGATCGGCGCGATGACCTGTTCCGAGTCGTCTCGCTTCTGCCCGCGGATCAAGCCAGCGACGGCCCGAAAGACGGCCCGCTCGGCGGCCAGCCCGGTGAGACCTGACGTTCAGAACGGTCGCGCAAGCTCGACGCCCTTAGCCCTCGTCCGCGATCAAACGAGACGCCAGCTCGAGAAGCGTCGGCGTTCGGGCGGGGTCGTGGCCTACGTGGTACGCTGCCGGTTCTATGGAGCGAGTTCTCCAAGTATTCGACTCTTTCGAGCAGGCGGACGATGCCGACCTCGAGCAGTGGCTCGCCCTATCGG
>JALYWZ010000413.1 GCA_030852505.1 Myxococcota bacterium
GGCGATGGTGGTGCTCGAGGCGCTCGTGCGCATCGACAGCGTGCGCGAGCGCGCCGCGTCGGTGCTGGCCGAGCGCTACGCCGAAGCCGGCGACGTCCGCAAAGAGGTGCAGGCGTTGGAGGTGATGCTGGCCGGCTCGAGTGACCCCGCCGAGCGCCGGATCTTGATCCAGCGGCTCGCCGACGCGCACGAGACCAAGCTCTCGAGCTACGGCAGCGCGCTCGACGTGCTGTTGCGCGCCGTCCGCGAGTTTCCGAGCGATCTCGAGCTCTGGACCCGCGCCGACAGCCTGGCGGTGTCGGCGGGGCGCCCTACCGATCTGGCCGAGGCGTTCCGCGAGGTGTTGCGAGCACCGCTCGACCGCGATCTCGAGATCGAGCTCTCCGAGCGCGCCGCGCACCTGTTCGAAGACAAGCTCGGCGACCCGATCGGGGCGACGCCGTACCTCGAGCGCGTGCTCGGGCTCGAGCCGAGCAACGAGGCCGCGTTCCGCCGCCTGAAGGACATCCTGACCGCAGCGGAGCGCTGGGGTGAGCTCGAGGCGCTCTACGATCGCGCCGCGAACGCCACCGACGACACCACGCGCCGGATCGAGATGTTGGTCGAGGTCGCGCTGATCTGCGAAGAGATCATCGAGGACGCGGCCAAGGCGACCCGCTACTACGAGCGGATCGCGGCGATCGATCCGCTGCACGAGGGCACGAACCGGGCGCTCGACAGGCTCTACGTCGCGCAGCACAAGGATCAGGAGCTGTCGGCGCTGCTCGAGCGACGGCTCGAGACGGCCGAGGGCGACGAGGCCTTCGAGCTCAAGCTGCGGCTGGCGCGGCTCAAGCTCGACCTGCACGAGCCGGACAAGGCGGTGAGCCACGTCGAGGACGTGCTCACCGCGCGCGTCGGCGACTACGAGGCGCGGGAGCTTGCGGAGCGCATGCTGGAGATCGGCGAGCTCCGGCAGCGCGCGGCCTCGATGCTCGAGCAGGTCTACGAGGCGCGCGACGAAATTCGCGATCTGGTGCGCGTGCTCGAGATCCGCCTCGAGGGGCTCACCGAGCAGAAGACGCAGACCGCCGCGGACGAGCGCCGCGAGCTGTTGCGCCGCATCGCGCACCTGCGCGACGACCGGCTGCACGACGACGAGAGCTCGTTCGACGCCTTCGCGCGGCTCGTGCCGCTCGAGCCGGGCGACACCGAAGCCCGCCGCCGCTTGATGGAGATCGGCCGCCGCCTGGGGACGCACGAGCGTGTCGCCCGCGTGCTAGCGCAAGCCGCGCAGAACACCGAGGATCCGGCGCTCCGCGGCGAGATCTTGATGCACGTCGCGGCCACCTACGACGAGCTCGTGGGCAACCGCAACGAGGCCGAGCGCGTGTACCGCGAGGTGCTCGACATCGACCGCAGCAACGCCGACCTGACGCTGCCCGCCGCGCGTGCGCTCGAGCGCATCTACGTCGGCGCGGGCGACAACGCCAAGCTGGCCGAGATGCTGCGGGTCGAGGTCGCGCTCGAAATGGAGTCGGCCACGCGCCAGCGCATCCTGGGCCGCCTCGGCGATCTGTGCGAGCGCGAGCTCTACGACAACGACGGCGCGATTGCCGCCTGGAAGCAGCGGCTCGACGAGGCCGGTGACGACGAGGCCGCGCTGTCGGCCCTGGATCGCCTGTACGAGAAGACCGAGCGTTACCGCGATCTGGTCGAGGTCATGCGCCAGCGCGCCGAGATCAGCAGCGACTCGATCTTGCGCCGCCGCTTGCTCGAGCGCATCGCCGAGGCGTTCTGGAAGCGGCTCGAATCGACGCCGGAGGCGATCGACGCCTACCGCGCGCTGATCAGCGAGTACGGGCCGGACGGCGACTCGCTGCGCGCGCTCGAGACGCTGTTCGAGTCCTCGGAGCGCTGGGAGGATCTCGGTGAGACCCTCGAGCAGCACATCGAGATCGCGAGCTCCGACGCCGAGCGGCTCGAGCTCTTGGCGCGGCTCGGCGACATCAAGCGCGAGCGCTTGCTCGACGTGCCGTCGGCGCTCTCCGTGTATCGGAGAGCGCTCTCGCTCGACAGCCGTCACGTGGCGAGCCGCGCCGCGCTCGACAAGCTGCTCGACTCGCCCGAGGCGCAGTCGCGGCGCGAGGCGGCCCAGGTGCTGCGGCCGATCCTCGAAAGCGAGGGCGCCTACGAGCAGCTCTTGCGCGCGCTCGAGATCGAGATCGAGACCTCGGAAGACGCGCTCGAGAAGCTCGGCAGCCTGGAGCTCGCGCTGAACGTGGCGGAGCGCTCGCTGTCCGACTCGAACCGCGCCTTCGGGTACTCGGAGCGGGCCGTGCGCACCGCGGTCGGGCACACCGATCTGTTGCCCTGGTTCGGGCACATCGAGCGCCTGGCCAACGTGACCGGCCGTCACCGCGAGCACGTCACGCTGCTGAGCGATGTCGTGCCGAACATCTTCGACGGGCAGGTCCAGCTCGACGTCACGCTGAAGATCGCCGATCTGGCCCGTCAGAAGCTGTCCGATCGCGAGCTTGCGCGCGACTACTACAAGAAGGCGCTCGAGATCCGCGCCGACGAGCGCCACGCGCTGGCAGCGCTGGAAGTGCTCTACGAAGAGAGCGGCGACGCCAAGAACCTGCTCGAGGTGCTCGAGCGACGCGCCGACATCGCCGAGACCGACGACGACAAGAAGCAGCTGATGTTCCGGCGTGCCCGGCTGCTGTCGGACGTGCTCGACGACAAGCCGCAGGCCATCGAGGTCTACCAGGTGATCCTGGACCTCGGGCTCGAGCGGCAGGCGCTCGACGCGCTCGAGACGCTGTACACCGGCGCCGGTCGCTGGGCGGATCTGATCACGCTCTACGAGCGGCAGCTCGACGCCGGTCTCGGCTCGGCCGCCGATCTGCACGTCAGCATCGGCCGCGTCGCGGCGCGCAACCAGGGCGACATCCCGCTCGCGTTCGAGCAGCTCGAAGAGGCGCTCAAGCTGGATCGCCAGCACACGGGCGCGATCGCCGAGCTCGAGCGGCTGCTGCTCGAGGCACCCGAGCTCGAGCAGAAAGCCCACGCCGCGGCGCTGCTCGAGCCGGTGTATCTGGCTCGCGCCGACTACACGCGCGTGATGGACACGATCCGCGCGCGCCTCGAGTACGCCCCCGGCCTCGAGGAGCGGCGCGAGCTGCTCACGCGCCTCGCTCAGCTCTACGAAGAGCAGAAAGAGGACTACCGCGCCGCGCTCGAGACGATCGCGCGCCTCTTGCACGAGGATGTCAGCGACGAGTCCACGGTTCACGAGCTCGAGCGCCTGGCCAAGGTGGCCGGCGCCGAGGATCGACTGGCGGAGATCTACGCCACCGAGCTCGGCACGATCGACGCCGACGACGCGCACAGCGCGACGCTCGCGCGCCGGACGGGCGAGCTGTTCGACTCCCTCGGCAAGCCCGATCGCGCGCTCGAGTTTTACCGGCGCGCGCTCGAGTTCTCGCCCGAGAGCCGCTCCTTGTTCGACTCGATCGATGCGATCTTGAAGCGGCTGTCGCGCCACGAAGAGCGGGTCAAGCTCTACCGCGGGGCGCTCGAGCACCGCTTCGATCCGGCGGATCGGCTGGCCACGCTGCACACCATCGCCGCGCTCGAGCGGCGTGAGCTCGGCCGCGCCGACGACGCGATCGAGACCTACCGCGCCGCGCTCGAGGTCGAGGACATGGATCCTCGCACGCTCGACGCCCTGGCCGAGCTGTACACCGAGCGCAGTCGCTGGGAAGACCTGGCCGAGCTCTACCTCCGTCGTGCCGAGACCGCGAGCGACGCCAACGTGGCGGCCGACTACCGCTTGTCGCTCGCCAGGCTGCACGTGCAAACCGGTCAGCTCGAGCGCGCCGTCGATCAGCTGGAAGAGATCGTGCGGGTGCTGCCGAGCCACGCGCAGGCGATCGCCGAGCTCGAGTCGCTGCGAAAGAGCGAGCCGCTGCGCGAACGGGTGGTCGACATCCTGCGGCCGCTGTACGAAGCCGCCGACGACTGGCGTCGGCAGATCACGCTGAACGAGGATCGCTTCACGCTCGCCAACGACGCCGCCGGTCGAGTGGCGGTGCTGCGCGAGACCAGCGAGCTCTGGGAGCGGCGCGGCAACGACGAGAAGCGCGCGCGCCGCGCGATGGAAGCCGCGGTCCGCATCGATCCCGACGACGGCGACGTGCGTCGCGAGTACGAGCGGCTGACCGAGCAGACCCACTCCTGGGATCAGTTCACCGAGGTCTACGAGGAGGTCCTGGCCGAGAACCCGGAGCTCGCGAGCCGCCGCGACATGCTGCAGATCCTGGCCGAGGTGCACGATTCGCGGCGTAACGATCCGCGTCGCTCACTCGAGGCTTACGATCGACTGCGCGCGACCGACGAGACCGACATCGGCCCGCTCGAGAAGATGGAGGCGCTCGCCACGTTGCTCAGCGACTGGCCGACGCTGGTGCGCGTCCTGACGGCCAAGGCCGACCTCTTGCTCGACGACGGCGAGCGGGCCAGCGTCTGGCGCCGGGTGGGCGAAGCCAAGCGCGACATGCTCGACGACGCCGATGGCGCGATCCAGGCCTACGAGCGCGCGCTCGACCTCGATCCGGAGAGCGCCTTCACGCTGGATTGCCTGATCGAGCTGTACGAGGGCCGGCGTGACGCGCCGCGCCTGGTGGAGCTTTATCAGCGCCGCGTCGAGCTCGCGGAGGACGACGACGCGGACCTCAAGTTCACGCTGCTCACGCTGGCCGCCGCGGCCTACGAGAAGGAGCTCTCCGATCGCACGCGGGCCATCGAAGCGCTGGTGCAGGCCCTGTCCGTGCGCCCCAGCGACGAGGGCGTGCGCGACAGCCTGAACCGGCTGTACCGCGCCGAGGCGATGTGGCCGGAGTTGCTCGAGAGCCTGCGCGGTCAGGCCGAGGCCACGACTGAGCCGAAGGCGCGCGCCGCTCTGCGCCGCGAGATCGGTGACATCCTCGCCGACAAGCTGAGCAGCCTGGAGGAGGCGCTCGAGTCGTATCGCCTCGCGCTCGACGACGCGCCCGACGAGATGGCGATCGTCACCAAGGTGCGTTCACTCGGCGAGGGCCACGAGGATCTGCGCTCGCCGGTCGCGGCCGTGCTGGTACCGGTATTGAAGCGCACCGAGCGCTGGGAAGCTCTGGCCGAGGTGCTCGAGCTCCGGCTCAGCGTCGAGACCGACCCCGGCGATCGGACTCAGACGCTGGTGGCCATGGCGGAGGTGCTCGAGACGCGCC
>JALYWZ010000414.1 GCA_030852505.1 Myxococcota bacterium
TCCGCGCTCAACGCCACGACCTTGGCCTGGAACTCCGGAGCGAGCAGCGGCTCGAGCGCCGGACCGAGCGCACCCAGCAACGCCATGGGGGTGCTCGGGCGCGTACTCGGGCTCGGCGCGCTGGGGGTCGGCGCGGCTTCACTCGGCTCTGCGTCCGCGATCTCGGCGCGCAGCGAGGCTTCGGCCACCTCCACGCGGCCGAGCCGCTTCGACTTTCCGGACGCGAGCTCGATGCTCCCGGAGCGGAGCTCCGCCGACAGCGCGCCGCGCTCGACCCGCATCAGGTCCCACGACAGCCGGATCGGGCTGGATTCCCGGCGTTCGGCGCGAGCACCCCACAGCTCGAACGAGCGGCGCGCGGGCTTCGCCTCGCGCCAGCGCACCCAAACACCGTCGACCGAGAGCTCGCGCCCGCCGCCCTGGCCCTCGGCCGCGTCGCCGGTCTGCTTCCCACGGAGCGAGTCCAGGCGCTGTCGGAGGGCCGCCTCGCTGCCCTCGAGCTCGACCCGGCCACCGTGCACGCGCAGGCTGCGCTTCCCGAACACGCCGAGCCCGACTTCGACCTCCTCCAGCTCGGCGCTCGAGCCGGGCAGCTTCGTGTCTTCGACCCGCACGCCCCGCAGACGCACCTTATCGAAGCCAAACCGGATCCGCTCGATGGACACCGACAATCCGAGCCGCTCGGCGCGCTCGCTCGCCGCCGAACGCACGAGCGAGGGGACGGCCAAGAGCGCGCTCCCGGTGCCCAGCACCAACACCGCAGACGCCGCTACCGCGGCCCGCGTCTTGTTCGGCCAGGACCGGACGCGGTCGAGGAGCTCCCGAAACACCGGCATTCGCAGCGCAGCCTAGCTCGGATCCAGCGGATCCGGGAGCGCGGCTGGAGCTCGGACGGCAATCCGAGGGATTGTCTCACTCTTCACGCGTGGCGCTTTTGAGCTTTTCGCGGTCGCGCGGTCGCACGGGCGGCCGGGGTGTGTCGCTATGCGATCGAAACCGCCGCCGAGAGCCAGTGGCCGGCCCCGTGTGCCCCCGTCCCTGAATCGGAACACGACGAGTCGCCTCGGCGTTGGCGATGAGAAGGTGATGCGATCGATCGAGCGACGAGCGCAGCTCCGCGAAACGCGACCGCGCTTCGCTCGGCAACGACAGCGAGCACGGAGCGGGCTCGACGAGAAGCGTGTGCCCTCCGGCTCGTCCCTCCACACGACACGCTCGACGCTTCGGGTACAGAAAACTCTTCGCGAGTCTCCATACGCTTGCATCCTCACGGCGAGCCGCGTCGTCGCGCACCGCTTCAATAAAAGCCGAACGCAAAAACGTCACCAAGCGCAGAGCGCGCGCCGCGAGGACTGCTGAGCGTGAACCGCTGCGCACGCCGCGTAAATCACGCGCGTAATTGCCGGCGCTTCGCACGCGATTCCAGCCTTGCAGGAGCGGCCGTTCGCCCGAAATCAGCGGGGGAAATCACCTGATGCTCGCGCGCCGAGGTTCGGTTACGTGTGCCCCCGAGTTCATCAGAAGCGATAGAGAGACGCATTCTCGCAACGCGATCGCGAAGCTAGCGGACACACTTCGCGGCGCACGTGTCGCTCGCGTTTCGAGAACACCACCTTGCGTGGCATCGATGCACACGTGTGGCGCGAACGCGCGATTCGCGTAGCGCTCTTTGCGTCGACGCACGCGTTTCAAATCGCTTTCGTGCGCGCGTGTGGATTCACTCAAGCGCACTCGCGTGCGATTGCGTCACCGATGTGGCGCTCTTGCTCCTTGACACGTTGCAACGTCCTGCAACATGCTGTGTCCGGGTCATACAATGTAAGCAGTCGAGTTGTGCGAACCGCAAAGCTCGGCTGTGCAGTCGACGTCGTGTGATCCGAGAAAGATCGCGCAAGACTTCGCTTTCCACTTGTCCGAGCCCGCACGCGAAACGCTCCGCTTTCGACCGCAAACGACGACCTTCCGATGGCCCGCCCGTCCCACTGACGCCCGCGTCGAGCTCGACAGATAGCTTGTTTTTTTAGGTGTATTCGTGCTGAAGCGCTACCAACACACTTTCGGTCATATCTTCAGGTTGACCGACGCAGCCGTGGTGGTCGGAGCGTGGCTCGCTTCTTACTGGGTCCGCTTCCACGTTCCGCCGGCGTTCCATGTGCTGGCCGTGACCAAGGGCTTCCCCGAGTTCGCGACCTACGCGGCCCTCGCACCGCTCGTCGCCGTGCTGTGGATGACGGTCTTCACGCTCCTGCACGTGTACGAGTCGAAGCGGCTACTGGCCCCCCTCAGCGAGCTCGGGGTGGTGCTGAAGGCGCACGGCGTCGCGTTGCTGACGTTCGTGGCCGTCACCTTCATGTTCGAGGAGTACCACTACTCCCGGCTCGTGATCATCTACTTCGGCGCGCTGAGCGCCGTCGCGATGTTGGCCTTGCGCTTCACGCTTCTCGTCACCTTGCGCGCGCTGCGCAAGCGGGGCTTCCACCTGCGGCACGCCATCGCCGTCGGCGAGGGCGCGGCCATTCGCGACCTGATCCGCCGGCTCGAGGCGTTTCCGGAGCTCGGTCTGAGCGTGTCCGGCGTGATCACGCGCGAGGGGCCCGATAGCGAAAGGAACTACAACAAGCCGTACCTCGGTGGTTTCGAGGATTTGCCCGAGGTCATCCGCACCCACCGCATCGACGAGGTCTTGATCGCGCTCCCGTCCTCCCAGGGCCGCGAGATGGATCGCCTGCTGGAGCTGCTGAAAGACGAGACGGTCGACGTGCGCATCGTGCCGGACGTCCACCGCTTCGTGACGCTCGGCTGCGACATCGAGGACTTCGACGGCCTGCCCGTGGTTCGCATCAACGGCTCGCCCGTGATGGGGGGGAGCGCGTTCGCCAAGCGCGCCACGGATGCCGTGCTGTCGGCGGTCGCGCTGATCGTGCTGTCGCCGTTGCTCGCGCTGATCGCGCTGCTGGTCAAGCTGACCTCGCCGGGTCCCGTCCTCTATCGGCAAGAGCGCATGGGCCTCGATGGCCGCAGCTTCTCGATGTTGAAGTTCCGCTCCATGCGCGTGGACGCCGAGCAGAAGAGCGGCGCCGTGTGGTGCAGCGCCAGTGACTCGCGCCGGACCAGGTTCGGTACGCTGCTCAGGCGCACGAGCCTCGACGAGCTGCCGCAGCTCTGGAACGTGCTGCGGGGAGAAATGTCGCTGGTCGGGCCGCGCCCGGAGCGACCGGTCTTCGTCCACGAGTTCCGCAAGCAGATCCCGCACTACATGCTGCGTCACAAGGTGCGCGCCGGCATCACGGGCTGGGCGCAGGTGAACGGCTGGCGCGGCAACACCTCGCTCGATCGCCGCATCGAATGCGACCTCTTTTACATCCGCAACTGGTCTTATGCCCTCGATCTGAAGATCCTCACCATGACGTTGTGGAAAGGCTTCATCGATAAAAATGCTTACTGAACATCCACAGACGAAGGGTGGCGGTCCTCGGGGCTGCACTGCATGACGGCCGCTATCGAGAGCCTGCCACCACGAGGCAGCGCTGGGCGAAAGGCTCCGCGTCGGCCCCGTGCGTCGCGTTTTCTCGCGCTCCTGCTGACCGCGGCGTGGCTTCCTGCGTGCGGCTCCGCCCCGGTCGTCGTCAAGCAGCTGCCCTCTGCCGTGGTGGCACGTAGGCCGGAGCGGATCGATCCCCGCGTGCTCGACGCCGCTGTCGGGGGCCGAGAAGGCGACGCTTACCGCGTGGGCCCGGGTGATCGGCTGCTGGTGGCGGTTTACGGACACCCGGAGCTGTCCATCACGGGCTACGCCGGCACTTCGTTCAACGCCGTAGACGGTCTGCGAGTGGACAACGACGGGACGATTCAGTTTCCGCTGATCGGCTCGGTCAAGGTGTCCGGAAAGACGACCGAGGACTTGCGCGTCTTCCTGCAGGAGCGGCTCGCGGTCTACGTCAAGGACCCCAATGTCACCGTGCAGGTCGTGTTTACGGGCAGCATCCGCTACTACCTGCTCGGGCAATTCAGCGCTCCGGGGCTGAAGGAGAGCGACCGCCCCATGCGCCTGCTCGAAGCGCTCTCGCTCGGCGGCAGCGTGGTGCTCGAACGCGCGAGCCTTCGCAGCGCCTACGTGGCCCGGGAGGGCAAGCGGCTGCCGATCGATTTTCGCAGCCTGATCCTGGACGGCGATTTACGCCAGAACATCAAGATGCGGCCGGGGGACATCATCCTCGTCCCGGACAAGAGCAGCGAGCAAGCGTTCGTGTTCGGCGGGGTGTCGGGCGGAACCTCGGTGCCGTTCGTGAACGGGCGGCTCACGTTGCTGCAAGCGCTCGCTCAGGCCGGTTTTTCCTATCGGGATCGCGCGCGGGGGCGCTTCGCCTCGACGCGCATCATCCGCAGCGCCGGCGCGCGGGGTGAGCTCTTCACGGTCGATGCGGAGATGATCCTGAACGGCGAGGCCGGCCCGTTCGACCTCGAGCCGGGTGACGTGGTGTTCGTGCCGCCGACGGCGCTGACGTCCTGGAACGAAGCAATCCAACAACTTTTACCCACGCTGCAAACGGTGTCCAGCCTGCTCACGCCGTTCGTGCAGATCAAATACCTTTCGGAGTGAGTCGACATGGCGATCAATGCACGTGACGACAGACCTTCGGGCGGCGTGGCCCGGCTGCCACGCAGAGACAGCACGCCCAACTTCACGGACTTCTCGGGCTCTCACGACGCCGTGGATCTGATGCAGTTGTGGTCCACCCTGTGCCGGAGCTACCGGCTGGTGTTGCTGGTTGCGCTGTTGGTGTTCTGCGCCGCCATGTACCGCACGCTGACCTCGCCGATGCAGTTTCAGGCCAGCGGTCGCTTGTATCTCGGCGAGCTCGACGGAAACGCGCACCCGGCCCCGGCTCAGAACACGATCGAGTTTTCGGGCACGGGCCAAGGTGAGCTCGGCAGCGAAATCGAGATCATCCACAGCCGCTCGCTCGTGTCGCGGGCGATCCTCGCCTCGGGCATGAACGTCCCGATCGCGCCGGTCGGCGAAGAACCGCCGGTGTTCTGGCGCTGGCTTCTGTCGCGGCGGGACTCCGCGCTTCTGGACCGAGGGCTCCGCGAAGTGCGCGCGGTGAACGCCATCCTTTCCGAGAAGGCGCGAGACGGCCTGTCGTTCGAGCTGCGTTTCAAGACCCCCGAGAGCTACGAGCTCTACACGGAGAACCGGCTGGTCGCGGTGGGAAAGCTCGGCGAGCTCTTGAAGACGGACGAC
>JALYWZ010000415.1 GCA_030852505.1 Myxococcota bacterium
CCCTCCGAAGGCGGCGCCAGCGGCAGCCTCAGCGCGGGAGCTGGAAACGGCGGCAGCGGCGGCGCATCCGGCGGCCAGGGCGGCGCCCAGACATTCCCGGACCTGAAAATCACCAGCGACACCAAATCCATCGAGTTTACGCCCGCGCTCGTCGCCGCCGAAGACTTCTATCCCGGTAAAGCCACGGTCTCGAGCGGCGGCATCGTCACGTTGCTCCAGGACACGACGGTCGATCTCGGCACCAACGCCGAGACTCAGACGCTGCGCCAGTCGGTGATGTACCCGAATCTGCGCATCATCTTCACCGTCACCGAGACCTTCTACCGCATCGTCGCCAATCGCCAGGCCGGCATCGAGACCCTGGCCGATCTCGCGGGCAAGCGCATCGCGAGCATCAGCAACACCTCCGCCGCGTACTTCATCTACAAATACCTCGGCACCGTCAACGTCACGAACTACACCCTGGTCACGGGCGGCATCTGCATGGCCACGCCGTGTGGCTCGAGCACCCTGCCGGGCCTCGTCGAAAGCGGCAAAGCGGACGCAATCGCCCTCTGGGAGCCCTCGACCGAAATCGCCGCCCAGGCCCTCGGGGACGACGCCGTGATCTTCCAGGATCGCAGCCTGTACCGCGAGATCGTGAACCTCCACTCCACCGCCGAAAAGCTCGCCGATCCCGAAAAGCGCCGCGCCATCGTCCAATTCGTGCGCTCCCTGATCCAGGCGCAGGCGAAATTCCGCGACGATCCCCAGTCGATCTATCCGCGCATCGTCGACGCCATCGGCGTCCAGCAGCCCGTGCTCGAGGCCGCGTGGCACGACGAACGCTTTGGCGGCGAGCTCGTCCCCGACATCCTCGACGTGCTCGAAGAAGAAGAGCCCTGGGTCGCCGCCCAGACCAACCGCACCCCCCGCACCCGTGAACAATTGGCGCCCCTGGTCGACGACAGCATCGCCAAAGAAGCGCTCGCCTTGCCCTAGCTCACGGCAACTTCATCGAACGCCGCGCACCTTTGGTCGACGTTCAGGACTGCGCTACTCCTCGATTCACGCTTGGGAGTCGCCAAGCGAAAGGAAACCGACTAGCCTGCTCGTCGTGGAAGGCCGTCTGTTCGGGGTACTCACCGTCACGTGGTTGCTCGCGTGCTCGAGCCCGAGCGCTCGCCATGGCTCGCCGGACCCAACTCCGGAGTCTCCTCCTTCGGCGGTTCCGACATCGGCACCGCCACCCACTACCGTTACGCCCCCGCCCAGCGCGCCGCCGGCAACGGCGGGTTGCGCGCCGGTAACACCGCAGCGCACCCGTCGTATCGCGATCTCCGAGTACGAGCAGCTCGTGAGCCAGCTGGTAGGCAAGCCGGTTCCCCTCGCCGAGCTGTTCGCGGCGGACCCGCTCGAGAACGGTTACGACAACCAGGCTGAAGTCCTCAGCGTGTCCGGCGGCAATTTCGACACCTTCGTCCAAGCGGCGGAAACCGCGGCGCTCTCGCTTCAGCCACCGCACTGCGCCGGCGCTGAGCGCGCGTGCGCCGACGGCTTCGCGCGAGACTTTGGCGCTCGCGCATTCGGCCGAGCCCTCAGCGCCGAAGAGCTCGAGCGGCTGCTCCAGGTGTACGACGCGGGAGCCGAGGAGAGCCACGACGCGGGCGTGCGTCTGATGGCTCAGGCCGTCTTGAGCTCGCCGCACCTGCTGTACCGGGTCGAGCTCGGCGCACCCGACGCGCAGGGCGACATCATCGCGCTCACGCCCAACGAGGTAGCCAATCACCTGGCTTTTGCGCTGACCGGGACCCGCCCAGAACCTGACCTGGTCGAGGATGCCGCGACCGATCCGGGCTTTCTCGATCCTGAGTCCCTTCACGACGACGCGGAGCGCCTGATCTCCAGCGATACCGGTCGAGCGCACCTCGAGCGGTTCCTGCGCAGCTGGCTCGGCGTGCCGGATGTCCGCTCGGTCTACAAGGTGCCCGCTTTCTTCCCAGCCTTCACCGACGAGCTGAAAGGCGCTCTCGACGACGAGCTGAGCCGTTTCGTGCAGGGCGTGCTTGCCGAGGACGGGACCCTGGAGGGCCTACTCGGCGCGCCCCGCAGCACGAAAGCGAACCCGGCTCTGGACCCGCTCTACGCCTCCGATCCGGCGGGGAGCGATTTGCGGCGCGGCGTCCTGTCGCTCGGCGCTTGGCTTGCCGCTCATTCGCCCGTGCACCGTTCGAGTCCCGTCGACCGCGGAATCGCCGTCCGCACCCGATTCTTTTGCGAAAGCCTGCCACCTCCACCGGCTGAGGCTCTGTCGAAGACACCCGAGGTCGACCCAGCCAATGACACGATCACGACGCGCCAGAAATTCGAGAAGCACACGGCGGACCCGGCCTGCAGCAGTTGCCACCAGTACGTCGACCCGATCGGCTTTGGCCTCGAGATGATGGACGGCATTGGGCGCTATCGCGAGATCGAAAGCGGTCAGGCCGTCGATTCGTCCGGCAAGCTCGTTTCCACGGACGTTGACGGCCCGTTCACCGGACCGGCGGAGCTCGCCGAGCGCCTGCTCGAAAGTCGACAGATGCGCGACTGCTTCGCGCAGCAAATGTTCCGCTTCATCGAAGGACGCAGCGAGACGCCGGACGACGCTTGCGAGCTCGCTCCGATCCAGGAGCGGTTCGCTGCTGAGCACCAGACGATTTCCGAGCTCGCGATCGAGATCGCCGTGCGCCCCGGCGCGCTCGCGCGGAGGGCAGGGAAGTGAAGGCTACCGCATTCAATCGCCGCGCATTGCTTCGTGCTGCGGGCCTCACCCTGTGCGTCCCTGCGTTCCTGCGCGAGGCCTTCGCCGATCCCGAGGAGTCTGGTCCCCGGCTCCTGATCTTGATGCAGCCAAACGGCACCGAGCAGCTGGCGTTCTGGCCCGATCCGATCACCGGAACCTCGCCCATTCTCGAGCCGCTCTTCGCCAACGACGCCATCAAGCAGAAAACCGCCCTCGTTCGCGGCATCAAACTGATGACGACGGGCCCCGGCAACCAGCACGACCTCGGCTTCACGGGTCTCTGGACCGGCGTGAACCCGGTCGGTCGCTCCGAGGCCTGCTTCGCCGGCGGTCCCTCCATCGATCAGATCCTCAAGCGCGAGCTCGGCCCGCGCCGCTTCTTTCCGACTCTCAACGTCGGCGTCCTGGCAGCGGAGGTCCCCGCCAAGAACGCTCACCGCACCTCCTTCAGCTACCTCGACGCCCGCCAGCCGATCCCCACGCAGACCGACCCCCGCCAGCTCTTCGCAAACCTCTTCCCCGAGCCCGGAGTGAGCGATCAGACCGCGGCCCTGCAAACCCGAATGGCCATGCGCAAGTCCGTGCTCGATTACGTGGCGCGCGACCTGTCCGACCTCGAGCGCCGCCTCGGCCCCACCGAGCGCAAAAAGCTCGACGCCCACGCGACCGCCCTCCGCGAGTACGAGCAGCGCCTCTCACTCGCCTCCGCAGGTCCGGGCGCCGCGTGCGCCAGACCCGACGCCCCGGACGCCGAGCTCGACCCCCATCACGAAGACTCCGTTCCCCTGCTCACCGAGCTCATGTCCGACCTCGTCGTCGCGGCTCTCTCCTGCAACCTCACCCAGATCGTCACCTACCAACTCGGTTACTGCGGTGTGCAATGGCGTTGCCGCTGGCTCGGCATCGACAAAGACACGCACGACGAAATCGCACACCACTCCAACGACGCGAACCCGGAAACCCACGAGGCCATGACCAAGATCAGCCACTGGTACGCCGAACAGGTCGCCCGCATCGCCAACGGCCTCGACAACGCCCCGGATGCCAACGACAACGGCACCGTGCTCGACAACTCACTCGTCGTGTGGGCCAACGAAAACGCGACCGGCTTTCACAGCCTCGACCCGCTTCCCGTCGCCCTCATCGGCCGCGCCGGCGGCCGCCTCACCAAGAGCGGCCTCATCGACCAAGGCGAGCAACCCCACTACCGCCTGGGCACGACCATCCTGAACCTGATGGGCGTTCAAGCCAGCGGCTTCGGCGACGCACCCGACTGCGGCTCGTTGAGCGGGGTGAGCTGATGCCTGCGTAGCCTGGACGTGAATGGCCGGCAACGCTCGACTCGGCGCCCTGATCGTCCACGGGCGGCGCCAGCCGCGCTTGCTCGCCCTCTCGCGCGGAGTGCATCGCTGAATCAGTCGCCCGCTCGCGTTCTCCGCCTGCCCTCGACCACGGTGTGTGCGTTGCGTCCGAAGCTCCAGCGGATCCTGGACGCTGGAGGCATCGCAGAAATCTGTCCCCGATGAATCCCCTCGAGATGGCACCACGTGCAGAGGCTGGTCAGGTTCTCGTCCGAGTCGTCGCCGCCGTGCGAGCGGAAGCGCAGGTGATGCGGCGTCACGTCCCGGCGCCCGCAACACGGACTCTGACAGCGGTGCCGATCACGCTCGTAAATGTGCCCGTAGTCCACCTCGGAACGGCGGGGGCGCCACGTGTCCAGGAAGAGCTCGCAAGCGAACCGCAGAAAACTCGTATCACGCAGGGCGGACCCGCGATGGCGCAGATAAACGGCCTCCCAATGCCGGAAATCCCGCGCCGTGTCGGCGCTCACCCGAAGGTGCAGAGTCACGGTCGCCGACGGCGCACCTGCCGTTGCCGGCAACGCCGGCGGCGCAGAAATCTGGCCCGTCACCACGGCCCGTTCCAGATCTTCCACGCGTCCCACTTCGGCCTCACTCGGCGGGAGCGTGGCTGTGTTCTCGGACCACCGCGCCAGCAACTCGGCCGAGTCGATCTCCTCGCGCAGGTGTCGCACCGTACGCTCGGTCGCGCGCGTCACCCAGCCCTCGACCGTGTCGCCAGTCGCAACCTCTGCGACGAGCCGAGCCGCTTCGTACCCGAGCTCGCCGCGGTCCACCGCGTCGGCCAGAAATCTGAGCTGACCGAGCCGCTTCACCACCCGCCGCTGGGCCTTCACTGAGGACAAACTCGTGCCGAGCCGCGGTCGCATAACCAAGCCGTCGCCAACCATCGGCCGAAAAGAAAGCGTCGAGCGCGCGCCCGAAGCCGACCTCGCGCCCCACCAATTCGCGCGAAAGCTCCCGCAGCTGCCGATCGACGGCCTCCGGCTGCTCGGGCCAGAGCAACGGCTCGACGCGCGCACGTGGTTCGGGGCTGCGACGGAAATGCGATTCGCAGCGCACTTCCGCTTCGCCCCGCATGCGCGCGAGCTCGCGCTCC
>JALYWZ010000416.1 GCA_030852505.1 Myxococcota bacterium
GCGGGGCGCTGCTGCGGGCTCGGCCAGGAGCTCGTGAACCATCGCTGCGCGGGAGCCATTTCCGGCTGCGCCGCGGGCTTTCGCCGGATCGACGCCGGGCTCTCCTCCGCCTGCGTGCTCGACGACCAACCCGTGGCATTGACGGGCGGGACCTTGCCCCGCGGCGTCGCCAACTGGCAGACCAAGAGCCCCGAGCGCGACCTGGAAGTCGCACCGTTCGCGATCGATCGCGGCGAAGTGACGGCGTTTCGTTACGGCGCCTGCGTGCGCGCCAGGGCCTGCGCGCCGCTCACCGAAGCGCGCGAGCTCGGTCTACCGGTAACGGGCATTCCCCCCGAGCAAGCGGAGCGCTTCTGCCGCTTCGAGGGCGGGCGCCTCCCCACCTCGGCAGAGTGGCGCTTCGCCGCGAGCGGCAAGGAAGGCCGGCGCTTCGCCTGGGGGTTCACCGGGCTCGTCTGCCGGCGCGCGGTGTTCGGGCTCGTTGCCGGGCCGTGCAGCAGCGAAGCCGCGGGGCCCGACCTCACCGGCGCGCGCCCCGACGGCCAGACTCCGGAAGGCATCCAGGATCTCACCGGTAACGTCGCGGAGTGGACGCGCGACCCGAACGGAGGGTACCGCGCGCGCGGGGGTTCGTTTCGCTCGCGCGTCGCGGCGGAGCTCGTCACGGCCGCCGTCGAGAGCGCGGCTCCCCGAGCGCCGTACGTGGGCTTTCGCTGCGCTTACCCGGCCCGGCGTTGATGCTAGGCTCGCGCGGCCGATGGATTGGGTGAAATCGTGGGACGCGCTCGGGGAGCTCGCGCGCTGGGCTCCGACTCCGCACAACACACAGCCGTTCCGGATCGTGCCGAAGAGCGCCGAGCGCGCCGAGCTCGTCTTGCTCACCGAGCGGCTCCTGCCGCGGGAAGATCACGGCAATCTCTACGTCACGAGCGCCTTTGGCACCTTCGCCCGCGCCCTCGAGCTCGCTGCGCGTCAGCACGGGGTCGAGCTCGCCGTCGAGCCGGTGTCGGAGCTCGACACGCACTCTCTCGAAAAGCAGGGCCCGCGCGTCGTGCTCGGCAGCGCCGTGCAGCGCGGACCAATCGAGCCCTCCGCAGCCGAGCTCTTGCTCGCGCGGCGTACCTCGCGCCTGCCGTACCACGATCGCACCATCGCCCCGGCCCAGCTCGAAACGCTCGCGGCCCACGCGGAGCGCGCCGGTCACCGGTTAATCGTGCACGGCGCACCCGAGATCGTGGACCCGCTCCTGCGCCTGAACGCGGAAGCGATCCTCGACAACCTGATGCTCGACGACGAGCGTGAAGAGATCCGCGGCTGGTACCGCTTCGGCGAAACCGCGGAGCACGGCGACGGCCTCTGGCAGCGCCCCCTGAACCAGCCGGCCTGGGAGATCCACGCCGCCTTTGCCACGCCGTGGCTCTATCAATGGCCGGGTTTTCGAGGCTTTGCGATCCAGCGCTACCTGCGCACGCAGCGCGGCACCCGGCATACGGCGCTCTTGTGCGGCCCGTTCCTGCGCTGGCCAGACCTCTACGCTGCGGGCCGGATGTTGCTCGACTTCTGGCTCGCGATGGCGCGCTTCGGCATCTACATGCAGCCGATGGGCTCGATGCTGACGAACCCGCGCTACGTGCAGGAGATCGCGCGGCGCTTCGAGGTCGAAGACTGCTGGCTGGTGCTGCGCCTCGGTTACTCCGACGAGCCGCCGCGCGCCCCGCGCCTGAAGGACATCGTGCTGCATGAATAGCTTCATCGATCCGCTGCTCGGCTACGCGTTCAACCGTCTGGGTGACGTCGCGCTCTCGTCCTGGACCGCTTACAAGCTGTTGTTCGCGCCGGGCATGACCGGCGAGCTCCGCGATTTTATCGCCAAAAAGCGAGCTTCGGCCGCGTTCTACAACGCTCGACGCAAGGTGCCCGCCTACGCCGAGTTCCTGCGCGAGCAGGGCGCCGAACGGCCGCGCCACTTCGAAGACATTCCGCCGATGGACAAGGAGCGCTACGTCAAGCGCTGGCCGCTCGAGGCTTTGTGCCAGGGCGGCCGCCTGCCTTTGCGTGGCGCGGTGATCGACGAGTCGTCCGGCTCGAGCGGCAAGGCCAGCAACTGGGTACGCGGCGCCGACGAGCGGATGGCGACGCGGCGCCTGATTCAATACTCGGCGCGCGCGACCTTCGGTGACCAGAGCTTCGTGCTCTTGAACGCTTTCGCCCTTGGTCCCTGGGCGACGGGCATGAACGTCTCGATGTCGCTCGTGGACCGCTGCGTGCTCAAATCGATCGGGCCCGACGCCGCCAAGTTGCTCGGCACGCTCGAGCTTTTGGGCCCGAAGTACCGCTACGTCGTGACCGGGTACCCGCCGTTTCTGAAAGCCCTCGTGGACACGGCAACGCTCGATTTCAGCCAATACGACATCTGCGCCGTGGTCGGCGGCGAGGGCATGTCGGAGCCGCTGCGCGCGAGCTTGAACCGCTGCTTCCGCAAGACCATCTCGAGCTTCGGCGCGTCCGATCTCGAGATCAACCTGGCCGTCGAGACCGACTTCACGATCGCGCTGCGCCAGGCGATCGCCGAGAACGCCGCGCTCGGTCGCGATCTGTACGGCGAACGCGAAGCTCTACCCATGATCTTCCAGTACGATCCGCTCAACACGTGGATCGAGAGCGACGCGGATCGCAACCTACTGTTCACGCTGAACCGGCTCGAGAACGTGTCGCCGCGGATCCGCTATAACCTCCACGACCGCGGGGTGGTCCTGCCATTTTCTGGCGTGTCTCGGGTCCTCGCCGATCACCGCGTCGCACTCGGCGTCTCCGGTCCCGTGCTGGCGCTGCCGTTGCTCTTCCACTGGGGTCGGCAAGACAGCGCCGTCGGCTTTTACGGCTGCAAGATCACGCCCGAGGACATCCAACACGTGGTGGTGCGGTGCGCGCTCTTGACGGGTAAAGTAGCGAATTTCGCGCTTCACCCCTACGAAGACGAGCAGGCGAACAAGCGCCTCGAGCTGTGGTTCGAGCTCGAGCAGGGCGCAACGCTCGACGCTCCGCTCGAAACCGCGACCCAGCAGGTGCTCGAAGAGCTCGCGCGCGTAAACCAAGACTTCCGCGAATCACAGCGGATGATCCCGGAAGGGAAGAGCCCGAGGCTGAAGCTGTTTCCGTTCGGCGAGAGCCCGATCTCGGGGCAAGACATCCGGATCAAGAAGCGCTACATCGTTTAGCGATGGCGACCGCAGTCGTACTGGCGATTGGCACCGAGCTCACGCGCGGCGAGCTCGTGAACACGAACGCAACCTGGCTCGGTGAAGCGCTGACGCGAGCCGGCTTCGTGGTGAACGAAATCGCGTGCGTGCCCGACGACGCCCCGCTGATCGAAGCGACCCTCGCGCGGCTCGGTGCCGAGTGCGATGTGCTCGTGTGCACCGGCGGGCTCGGACCGACCACGGACGACATCACGACCGAGTGCGTGGCGCGCGTGCTCGGAGTCCCACTCGAGCGCGACTCGGCGTCGCTCGAGGCGATCCGCGCGCGCTTCGAGCGCTTCAACGTGAAGATGTCGCCGAGCAACGAAAAGCAAGCGGATTTTCCGCATGGAGCCGTGGTTTTGCCGAACTCGAAGGGGACCGCGCCCGGCTTTTCGGTGCGGCTTGGAAAGAGCCATGCCTCGTTCCTACCCGGCGTGCCGCGCGAGATGACGGCCATGTTCGAGAGCTCGGTGCTGCCGGCGGTGCTGGCGCTCGTGGACGGCGGTCGTCACCAGATCATCCTGCGCACACACGGCCTGCCCGAGTCGCAGGTCAACGATCGCCTCGCTGGAATCGAGGCGGAGTACGGCGTCGTGCTCGGCTACCGCGCCACGTTCCCGGTGATCGAAGTCAAAGTGCAAGCCACGGCTGCGGACAAGTCGTCGGCAGAAGCGCTGGCTCGCCGGGTTGCCGAGGTAGTGAAGGAGCGGCTCGGTCCGCGGATCGTGTTCGGCGAAGGCGACGCGCTGTTCGCGAGCGCGTTCGGTGCGGCGCTCACAGAGCGCAACCTGCGCCTGGCCTGCGCCGAGTCCTGCACGGGCGGCCTCTTGAGCGAGCTGCTCACCGAACGCGGTGGAGCCAGCGCCTTCTTCGCGGGCGCGGCGATCGTCTATGAAAATGCCGCAAAAACAGCGCAACTCGCGGTCCCAAGCGAGCTCATCGAGCGGGACGGCGCGGTCAGCCGCTCGGTGGCGCGGGCCATGGCCGAGGGCGCGCTCGCGCGGTTCGGCGTCGATGTCGCGCTCGCTATCACCGGCATCGCCGGACCGAGCGGGGGCACGCCGGACAAACCCGTGGGCCTCGTGCACTACGCGGTCGCCACCACCAGCGGAACGACCGACAGGCACTTCGTGTTCTCGGGTGATCGCGAACAGATCCGGATCCGCGCGGCGTACGCGGCGATCGCGCTCGGGCTCCGCGTCGTTCAAGACGGACACCCCGCGCCCGACGGCGCCTGACGCTCACTTAGCGCCGAAGAGGAACCAGAGCGCGTAAGCGCCGTAGACCACCACCAGCAGCGCGGCCGCTACGTTGATGGCGCGATCGAAGCGCCGCGCCAGCCCGCGCCAGCGCCCGCGTGACAGCGCCTTCACGGCGAAAAGTCCGACCAGCATCAACAACGCGAGCTTCGTGACGGTGCCCAAGCCGGCGCAGCTTAGCTCCCGGAAGTGAGATCACAGTCAGGATCCTGACTGTGAGGCCTCTTCGGGGCGGGGTTTCGCACGTGCCCGGGGGGTTCCCGGACCGAGTTCACAGTCAGGATCCTTACTGTGAAGTCTCCTCGGAGCGGGGCTTCGTGAGGTGGCCGGGGCGGGTGCGCTTCACCGGCGTGCGTGCGCGGCGCGTCCCAGCGCTTGATCCGACACTTCCCGGCTCTCGCCGCCCGCGGTCTGGGTCTGTTCGTGGCCCTTGCCGGCCAGCACGATCACGTCGTCTTCAGCGGCGCCGAGCACGGCGAGCTCCACGGCCTTCGCGCGATCGAGCTCGATCAGGACGTCCGCGGTCGCGGGCAGGCCCGAGCGGATCGCATCGACGATGGCGCGCGGATCTTCGGAGCGCGGGTTGTCGTTGGTGAGCACGATTCGATCCGCAACGGCGGCGGCCGCGCCGAGCTGGGGGCGCTTGCCGCGATCGCGGTTGCCGCCCGCGCCGAACACGACGCTGACACGACCGCGCGACAGACGGCGCGCCGTAGCG
>JALYWZ010000417.1:0-1567 GCA_030852505.1 Myxococcota bacterium
CCGAGAGGGCCGGCAGGGCCAACGCACCGAGGCACCACGTCGCAACACGAGAACGCATCCTTCTGGCCCATGCCGAAAACTGGACGGGGTGGCCCAGAAATCGGCAGAGAGATCACGGAGCGGGCTTGCGGTACGGGAGGGTTCGGGAAAGTATCCGTCCCTACCCTTTCCGCTCTCGGCCAAACGATGCCCAAGGATACGCTCACGATCACCGATAACCGGACCGGCAAAACCTACGAGGTTCCGGTCAGCGAAGGCACGATTCGCGCCACGGATTTGCGCCAGATCCGTACCGGCGAGGACGACTTCGGTCTGCTCACGTACGACCCCGGCTTCATGAACACCAGTTCGTGTCGCTCGGCGATCACGTACATCGACGGCGACAAGGGGATCCTGCGATACCGCGGCTACCCCGTCGATCAGCTCGCGGAAAACGCCACCTACCTCGAGGTCGCGTACTTGCTGATGAACGGCGAGCTGCCCACGCAGTCCGAGCTCGCCGAGTTCACGCACGACATCACGCACCACACCTTCGTGCACGAGAACGTGCGCACGTTCATCGACGGCTTCCGCTACGACGCGCACCCGATGGGCATGCTGGTGGCGACCGTCGGCGCGCTCAGCACCTTCTACCCAGAAGCGAAGCACGTGATGGATCGCGAGATCCGCCGCGCGCAGATGACGCGGCTCATCGCCAAGATGCCGACCATCGCGGCCTGGAGCTACCGGCACAGCATGGGGATGCCGTTCGTGTATCCGAGCAACGAGCTCAGCTACACGGAGAACTTCCTGTACATGATGAAGCGCATCGCCGAGCCCAAGTTCGAGATCCACCCCGAGGTGGTCCGGGCGCTCGACGTGCTGTTCATCCTCCACGCCGATCACGAGCAGAACTGTTCGACCAGCGTGATGCGCGGGATCGGCAGCTCGCGCGCCGATCCGTACGTCGCCGTCGCCGGCGCCGCTGCGGCCCTGTACGGCCCGCTCCACGGCGGCGCGAACGAGGCCGTGCTGCGCATGCTGCGCGAGATCGGCAGCGTCAACAACGTCCCCGCCTTCATCAAAGAGGTGAAGGGCGGAGTCGGCGGGCGCCTGATGGGCTTCGGCCACCGCGTGTACAAGAACTACGACCCGCGCGCTCGTGTGATCAAGCGGCTCGCGGATCAGGTGTTCGATCTGGTGGGCCGCAAGAGCCCGCTGCTCGGCGTGGCGCTCGAGCTCGAGCGCATCGCGCTCTCGGACGACTACTTCGTGTCGCGCAAGCTGTACCCGAACGTCGACTTCTACTCGGGCCTCATCTACGAGGCGCTGCAGATCCCGGTCGACATGTTCCCCGTGCTGTTCGCGATCCCGCGCACCTCGGGCTGGCTCGCGCAGTACGAAGAGATGCTGCTCGACAAGGAGCAGAAGATCGCGCGCCCGCGGCAGATCTTCACGGGCTACGACGAGCGCAAGTTCGTGCCGATGGGCGAGCGCAAGCCGTCGCGGCTGCCCGAAGCGCTCAAGAGCTCACCGAGGGAGACTGATTGACCCCGGACGGCGAGGATCCCGCTTCGGAGACAGGACC
>JALYWZ010000417.1:1577-5213 GCA_030852505.1 Myxococcota bacterium
GACAGGACCCGTGGCGCCACGGGTCCTCGCTGCGTCGCCTTCGCAGTTGTCCGGAGCGATCCTCGACGGCCGCTACCAGATAGAAGGATTTTTGAGCCAGGGCGCGACTGCGCGCGTGTACCTGGCGAAAGATCTCGCGACCGAGCGCGCGGTGGTCGTCAAGCTCCTGTCGCCCGAAGCCGCGGAAAAGCCGGGGTTTCGGGCGTTGGTCGCGCGCGAAGCCACGGTGACTCGCCGCGTGCGCCACCCGAACGTCGTGACCGTGCTCGATGAGGGCGTGACCTCGGGCGGGCTGCCCTATTTGGTGTTGGAAGCGTTGCCGGGTGAGCCGCTCGACAAGCTGCTCGCGCGCAAGGGGCGGGTCAAGCTCGACCAGGCGCTGAAGATCGTCCGCGAAGCCGCGCACGCTCTAGCAGCAGCCCACGCTGCCGGCGTCGTGCACCGCGACGTGAAGCCCGGCAATCTGCAGGTTCGCCGCGGCCCTGGCTCCGAGCTCGCCGTGAAGCTGCTCGACTTCGGCATGGCCAAGCTCCACACCGACGAAGCCAACCCAGACGACGCTTCGACCGTGCTCGGAACCATCGAGTACATGGCACCCGAGCAGATCGTGGTGGAGAGGGTCGACGCGCGCGCGGACATTTACGCGCTGGGGGTGGTGCTGTTCCGGCTGATCACGGGACACCTGCCGTTCGAGACCGACGCGGGCCCGATGGTGTTGCGCCATCAGCTGTTTTCGCCGATCCCTCCGCCGTCCTGGCTGGACGAGGGCATCGATCCGCAAGTCGAGGCGTTGATCTTGAACGCCACGCGCAAGCACCCCGATAACCGCTATCCCACGATGAGCGCGTTCGCCGAAGACCTCGAGGCAATCCTTGCGGGCTCCGGGCGCGTCGCGACGCGGCCGCTCTCGCGTGCTCCGGATATGTACGTGCCGACCAGCGAGCGCGGTCGCGAAGCGCTGCGCGTGCTCTCGCAGAAGTTCGGGCCGTACGCCTCGGTGCCGCCGCCGTCGTGAGAGCGCTGGCGCTGCTCGTCGCGGGCTCGCTGCTCGTGTGCGCTTGTGGTGGCGCACGGCCGTCGTTGTCTCACCTCGATCAGCGAAGCGGCCCCGGAGCCCGCCTCGAGCGGTCGAAGGTGTTGGTACACTCCTACCCCATGGCGCTCCCCGATCTGCCCACGCGGCGCGAGGACGTGCGAGACGTCCTGTTCGGCGTGGAGGTGAAGGATCCGTATCGCTGGCTCGAGTCCGACGGCGATCCCGAGGTGATGCGCTGGATCGACCGTCAGAACGAGCTGCTCGAGCGCACGCTGGCCCGCGTGCCCGGCAAGCCCGCGCTCGAGAAGCGTCTCGGCGAGCTGCTCGAGATCGGCTCGATTTCTTTGCCGCACGTCAAGCGCAGCGCAAAGGGCACGCTGCGCCTGTTCTACACGCGGCGCGAAGGCAAGCAGAACCACCCGATCTTGTACGTGCGCGACGGGCTGGACGGCCCCGAGCGCGTGCTGGTCGATCCCAACCTGCTGGGCGGCGACGAGCACACCACGGCGCTCGATTGGTTCGCGCCGTCGGAAGAGGGTCGCTACCTCGCCTACGGGACCAGCGAGCGCGGCACCGAAGACAGCGTGCTCAAGATCCTCGACGTCGAGCAGGGGCGCGAGCTCTCCGACGTGATCCCGCAGACCAGGCACGCCTCGATCGCCTGGCTCCCGGGAGGGCGGCGCTTCTTCTACACGCGGAACCCTGCCCCCGGCAGCGTGCCGGAGGGCGAGGAGCGCTATCACCGGAAAGTCTACGAGCACGAGCTCGGGCGGCCGTTCGCCCTCGACCCGCTGGTGTTCGGCGAAGGGCTCGAGCGCACCGAGTTTCCAAACGTGAGCCTCTCGCCCGGGGGCCGCTACCTGGCTGTGACCGTCAGCCGCGGTTGGAGCGAGAGCCTGGTTTACCTGAAGGATCTGAAGCGGCCGGGCTCGACGTTCGTGCGCATCAGCCCCGAGGGAAAGAATCTGTATTCCCCGCTGCCGCTCGCGGACGCGCTGTACGTGATGACCAACGAGGGCGCGCCGCGGTACCGGGTCTTCCGCGTCGATCCCGAGAAACCCGCGCGCGAGTCGTGGCGCGAGATCTTGCCCGAGCATGCCGAGGACGTGCTGTCGGCGTTCGACGTGATCGGCGGGGAGCTCGTGGTGTCGTATCTGCACTCCGGCATCTCGCGGCTCGAGCGCTTCGACACGTCGGGCAAGAGCAAGGGGCCGATCCCGCTGCCGGTGGTCGGCGCGAGCGACGGCTTCTCCGGCCTGCCCGACGACGAGACCGTGTTTTACGCGTTCGAGTCGTTCGCCGTTCCGCCCGCCGTTCGCGCGCTCGATCTCGGGACGGGCAAGGACCGGCTGTGGCAGGCCGTCGCGGCGCCGATCCGCGCCGAAGACTTCGTCGTCGAGACCGCAGCGGCGCGCTCGAAGGACGGCACACAGGTCCCCTACTCGCTGGTCCGCAAGAAGTCGCTGAACCCGAAGTCCGGCGACAACCCGACGCTGCTCTACGGCTACGGCGGCTTCAACATCAACCTGCTCCCGCGCTTCAGCCGCTCGAGCTACGCATTCCTCGAACGCGGTGGCGTCTACGTGCAGGCCAACGCGCGCGGGGGCGGCGAGCTCGGGGAAGCCTGGCACCGGGGCGGCCAACTCGAAAATAAGCAAAACACCTTCGACGACTTCATCGCGGTCGCCGAAGATCTGATCCGGCGGCGGCTGACGCGCCCCGAGCGGCTGGCGATCCACGGCCGTTCGAACGGCGGCCTGCTGGTGGCGGCGGCGGTCACGCAGCGTCCGGAGCTTTTTCGCGCAGCCGTGGCCGGTGTGCCGCTCACGGACATGATCCGTTACCCGAAATTCCTGATCGCGAAGCTCTGGGTGCCCGAATACGGTGCGCCCGAGGACCCCGCGCAGTTTCGAGCGTTGTTCGCTTATTCGCCGTACCACCACGTCCGCGACGACACGGACTACCCCGCGGTGTTGGTCACGACCGCCGAGAGCGACACGCGCGTCGCCCCCTTGCACGCGCGCAAGTTCGTCGCCGCGCTGCAGCACGCCACCCGCTCCGGTCTGCCGGTATTGTTGCGAACGGAGCGCTCCGCCGGGCACGGCGCAGGCATGCCCGTGAGCAAGCTGGTGCAGGAAGTCACGGACATCTACGCCTTCCTGTTCGACGCGCTGGGCATGAGCGTCGATTAGCTGTCTCGGAAACGCTCGAGCCGAGGCATGCCTGCCCTTCGGAAGGCGGCATCCCCCAATGTGTGCGCGCTATTCGGGGTTGCTCCCACCCGAGTCCGAGCGCTAGCTTTAGCCCGCTCGGCTGGGCCCCGGATATCGTTCGCCTTCGCCCCCGTGGTCTCACGAGCGCTCAGGAGAAGATCGTCATGAAGACTAATGCTGGCTTGATTCCTCGCCTCGCCTTGTACGCCTTGTTCGGCTCCTCGGTTCTGGCCGCTTGCGGCGACGACGACGGCGGCGGTTCGACTCCGATCGCTACCGGCGGCGCGGCGGGCTCCGGCGGTCGGGCTCAAGGTGGAACCCCGAGCGCGGGCAAGAGCAGCACCGGTGGCGCCACCCCGACGGGCGGTCGGGCCCCGAGCGGCGGAC
>JALYWZ010000418.1 GCA_030852505.1 Myxococcota bacterium
GTCGCGGCGTCGAGCGGGCGCAGCCGGTCTCCGCCGAAGCACACGCGGTGAACGCCGGGCTGGTCGGCGTAGCGGCCAGCGTCGCGCGCACCGAGCTGATGGCTCCAGACGTCGGTCATCAGCGCCAAGCGGCCGTCCCGCGTGAGGATCTCGGTTCCGTTCAGCTGGACCTCGCCGTGGCCCTCGCCGTCGGCGTAGGCACCGAGCACCGAGAGCCGGCCGTCTTCCGAGACCTGGTACTCGACCGTTGCCCCCTCCACGTCGCCCGCGCCGTAGAGCACGCGCTGCAGGCCGGGCCCGACGAAGAACAGATGGGTGTAGGCGGTGTCGATCGCGAGCGCGGGGAGCAGCGTGTAGGTCTGCACGTTTGCGCCCCACGGCCGCTCCGCGCTCCAGTACACGAAGTAGCCGACGCGCAGTCGGTTACCCTGCCGGCTCCGCACGTACAGCACGGAGTCGCCCACGGTGCCGAAGGAGTCGGTCTTCGACACGATGCACAATGGCTGCGCGACGATCGCCGCGTCGTCCGGGGTCGCGGCCTCGACGTGGGACGGCGCGGCGTGGGCGGTCCGAGCACGCAGCAGCCCGGACCCGGCGAGGAACGTGGCTTCCGATGCCCCCGGCCAGGCCGGGGCGCGGAACGGATCGATGAGCACGCACGCGATCGCCAGCAGGCGATGCAGCCAAAGGTGGCACGCCGTGCGCACGGCACAGCGTCCGTAGCAGAGGCGCGGCTTACGCCGGGTCTCGGTCACGCCGGTATAACGGCATGACACGCGCGAATCATGAGATCAAACGCGTGACGTTCGTCACGCCGTCGCGCGTCAGCCGCCGGCGATCAACGTGTTGTTTCGGCGGCGTTCCTTCCAGAACTCGAAGACCGCGGGAAGCACGCTGAGGATGATGATCACGACGATCACGATGTGGAAGCGCTGCTTCACGTAGTCCAGGTTGCCGAACACGTAACCCGCTGGGATAAACAGCAGCACCCAGGCGATCGCGCCGATCACGTTGAAGTTGAAGAAGCGCGAGTACTTCATGTCGCCCACACCGGCGACGAACGGCGCGAAGGTGCGCACGATGGGCACGAAGCGCGCGATGATGATCGTCTTACCGCCGTACTTCTCGTAGAAGGCCTGGGTGCGGATCAGGTGCCGCTTGTTCAAGAGCTTCGAGCTCTCGCTGCTGAAGACCTTCGGCCCGAGCCTCCGGCCGATCGCGTAGTTCGTGGCGTCTCCGAGCACGGCCGCGACGATCAACAGGGGCGTGATGACCGCGACGTTCATGGCGGCATTTTCCGACGCGCACAGCGCGCCGATCGCGAACAACAGCGAGTCGCCGGGGAGGAACGGCGTCACGACCAGGCCAGTCTCGCAGAAGATGATCAGGAACAGGACGACGTACAACCAGCCGCCCATGCTCGCCGCCCAGGCATTCAGGTGGTGATCGAGGTGGGTAATGATGTTCCAGAACTGAAGAATGAGCTCGATCACAGGGCCTCCCGAGGGTGTCGACCCGCCCGCGCGTCGCGGCGGTCGCTCACCGGGACAGCTGCGTATCAGAAGTTTCGGCCGAGTCGAGAAAAGTGGTAGCCTTCGACGACTTGGCCCAGGTTCTCGGTCGCGTCACCGGGGTCGACCTCGACACCCCGCGCGGGGCGGACGTCGTCCACAGCATCCGTGTCGATCCGAGCTGGTTCGAACGGGGCGAGCCGGTGGAGGTGACGCTCCCCCGTAATTTGCGCTGTGCGGCGTGCGACGGCGGCGGCTGCGACCGCTGCGGGCGGGCCGGCGCCGTGAGCCTGTGGGGTCGCGAGGAGCCCCCGGGTGTGGTCGAGGTCACACTCCCGCGACGCAGCGCGGAGGAGCTCTTGCGTGAACCCACCGTGGTGCTGCGCATCCCCGAACGGGGCGGTCTTCCGGAGGCGTCGTCCGGGCAAATCCGCGGCATGCTGCTGCTCCGAGTCACGGCGAGCCCCGAGCCCGACGCGAGCGTGATCCGGCTTTCGGCCGTCCCCTCGCGGCGTGGACCTTCCCTGCCGGCACAGCCAAAATCCCAGCTACTTCTGGGCGCAGCGCTGCTCCTCGCGGCGCTCGTCCTCATCTCCTACCTCGTGTCGCGGCGCTGAGCGACGTCTGAACCGAACGCCGGAGTTTCGAAGTCATGAATCCGATTTTGATGGCCCTGATCCTGATCGGGTTGGTGTCCGCCTTCGCGGTCAGCGCTCGTAATCGCTACAAGTTGTTGCGGGTTGGGCAACCGACCTGGGAGACCCGCTTCGATCGCATCCCGGAGCGGGTGCGCGCGGTGCTGCGCTTCGCGGTGCTGCAGAAGAAGATGCCGAACTACAAGCTCGCGGCAGCCGCGCACTACCTGATCTTCGCGGGCTTCGTGGTGCTGCTGCTCCGCACCTTGGTGCTGTGGGGTCGCGGCTTCGACCCGGAGTTCAATCTGTTCGTGCTCGGGCCCGCGGGCAGCTTCGGCGCGCCGCTCGGCTCGATTTACGGCTTCGTCAAGGATTGCTTCGCGCTGCTGGTGCTGATCGGCGCGAGCGTCTTCCTCTATTTGCGCGTGGTGCGCCGTGAACGACGCATGACGCTGAGCGGCGAGGGCGTGGTGATCCTCGGCATCATCATGGTGATGATGCTCGCGGACATCCTGTACGACGGCGCGAGCCTGGTGCTCGCGAGCCGCTCGTTCAGCGAGTGCAAGGCGCTGGTCGCGGAGAACTGCAATGCGGTGCAGACCATCGTCGCGCCGCTCGGCGCCGAGCTTTCGACGATGCCGCCGCATTTCAACGCGGCCGAGCCGGCGGGCTCGACCATGTCGCTCGTGCTCTCGGGGCTCGGTACCGGAGCGCTGATCGCGCTCGCCCACGCCGGCTTCTGGACGCACTCGACGCTGGTGCTCGTCTTCCTCAACATCCTGCCCTACAGCAAGCACTTCCACATCATCACGGCGGTGCCGAACGTGTTCTTCGGGGACCTCACGCCGCTCGGCCGCCTGAAGCCGCTCGCCCCGAGCACCGAGGCGCTGATGGGCCTCGTCGAAAAGGCGAACGAGGGCGACGACCTGCACGGCGCGCGCATCGGCTACGGGCGCATCGAGCACTTCCCTTGGAAGGACAACCTCGATTTTTACACCTGCACCGAGTGCGGGCGCTGCTCCGACAATTGCCCGGCCACCATGACCGGCAAGAAGCTGAGCCCCAAGCACTTCACGCTCGCGCTCCGGGACAACCTCTACTCCCGGCAGAAGGAGCTCATCGCAGGTGAGCGCAAGAAGGAGGATCTGGTTCCGACGGTGATCGATCCGGACGTGCTGTGGGCCTGCACGAGCTGCCGCGCCTGCGAGGAGCAATGCCCGGTCAACATCACCTACGTGGACAAGATCGTGCAGATGCGGCGCAGCCTCGTCGTGCTGCGCGGCGAGTTCCCGAGGGAGCTCGCGAAGCCGTTCGAGGGCATGGAGGTGAACGGCAATCCCTGGAACCTGTCGCGCTCGGATCGCGGCACCTGGGCCGACGGCCTCGAGATCCCGACCTTCAAGGAGAAGCCGGCGACGCCGGTGCTGTTCTGGGTCGGCTGCGCGGCGAGCTACGACGACCGCGCCAAGCGCATCGCCCGCTCCACGGCCCAGCTCTTGAAGCAAGCCGGCGTGGACTTCGCGATCCTGGGCGACGAAGAGACCTGCACGGGCGACCCCGCGCGCCGGGCCGGCAACGAGTACCTGTTCACGATGCTCGCCGAAACCAACGCCGCCACGCTGAACGGCTACAAGGAGCAGGGCGGTATTCGCACGATCCTCACCACCTGCCCGCACTGCTTCAACACGCTGACCAACGAATACCCGGACTTCGGCGCGCGCTTCGAGGTCGTGCACCACAGCGACTACCTGCTCGGGCTGCTCGCGGAGAAGAAGCTCGTGCCGTCCAAGCCCGTGCGCGGCAAGGTGGTCTATCACGACTCGTGTTATCTCGGCCGCTACAACGGGATCTACGAGTCGCCGCGCGAAATCCTGTCGCGCATCGAGGGCGTCGAGCTGGTCGAGGTCGAGCGCTTCCAGAGGAACAAGGGTCTGTGCTGCGGGGCGGGCGGCGCACAGATGTGGATGGAGGAGCAGAACAACGACCGCGTGAACGTCAAACGCACGCTGCAGCTGATTGACACCGGCGCGACCAAGCTCGCGACCGCGTGCCCGTTCTGCATGACGATGGTCGGGGACGGCATCAAGAGTCAGTCGAAAGAGGACACGATTGCGAACTACGACGTCGTCGAGCTGCTCGCGCTCGCGTGTGCCTCGGAACCGGACGGCGGGGTCGTCGGTCCTCCCGCGCAGAGCGCGGCGGCCGCCCACTAGAACAGTCGGTCCGTCCGCGCAGAGCGCGGCGGCCGCCCATTAGAACAGTCGGCCGGGGTGTGCCGGAGCCGGCAACGCCACTGCCTAGCCCCGCGCAATCCCTGCGCTTTCGGTCAGGCACGCTCGCGCGCCGGAAACCTCGCACTATACTCGGACGATGCGTCCCCCTCCGCTCCTGACCTCCGATCGCGGCGAGCCCGAAGAGTCGCTGCAGTCTCGGCGTTCGGAGACCCGCCCGGAGAAGCACTTCGAGTGCGACGTGTGCGGCGAGGGGTTCGACGGCGAGCCGTCGGGCTCGGGGCTGTTCATCTGGACGCGCGGCGACGAGGTTCGTTACGAAGAGCCGCCGCTCTGCGAAGAGTGCGCGATGAAGGTCTCGGTGGGCGCGCTCCTCAGCTACGAGGACGAAGAGGAAGAGGAAGGCTGACCTTCCGGCTCGGTGCCGTCGCGGATCGAAAGTAGCTCGCCGGCGACCTCACGGACGATCGCCGCGCTCTCGAAGCTCTTGGAGAGCATTCGTAGCTCGGTGTGGGTGCACAGCGCGAGCAGCGGCACCGTCACGGCCGGAGGGGCTCCCGGGTTCTGGAGCAGCGTGAGCCGCACGCGTCTCCGCGACAGCCACGGAGTCCGCGCGAGCACGAGCTGAGCCTCGACCGGCGCCGGACGGCGCGCGGCCAGCCGCACCACGTCGTCTTCCGTCAACCGCGGATTTTCGAGCAGCCGCTCGATCACGAGCGGGTTCGGATCCGCGAGCAGCTTCTCGAACAAGCGGCGATCGGGGCGGCGCGCCATGCTGCGGCGCTCGCCGATCGTGAGCTCGCGGTCGGCGCGATACTCCGGCAC
>JALYWZ010000419.1 GCA_030852505.1 Myxococcota bacterium
GCTGTACGCCGTGCCGCCCGAGCCCACGGCCCTGCCCGGGCTCACCAAAGTGCTCCGCGAGCTACCGGCCGAGCCCGCCGTTTCTTGCTCCGCCACCGCGCTCGAAGAGCTGCTCGTCGTGCGCGCCCTCGGCGACTCCACCGAAGCCGTGCGCCGCGTGCTGATCCGAGCCTGGACCACATTACGTCCCAACGTGATCGGCCGCCCCGCGACGCTCCCGCGCATCTGGTCGACGTAAATCGCGCCCCAGGCCGCTCGTCCACGTTGCCAGCTGGTTTCCGCCGCAACTTTCCCGCGCGCCGCGGCGAAAGCGCTTTACGCCGCCCGCCCTGCGCGTCTATCGAAACACTACCGGCGCATGAATCTTTCCCCCCGTGAGAAGGACAAGTTGCTCGTGTTCACTGCGGCGCTCGTGGCCGAGCGGCGCAAGGCGCGCGGGCTGAAGCTGAATTACCCCGAGGCAGTGGCGTACATCAGTGCCGCCGTGTTGGAGGGCGCTCGCGATGGCAAGACCGTCGCCGAGCTGATGAGCTACGGCGCGCAATTGCTGGGCCCGGACGACGTGATGGACGGCATCGCCGAGATGATCCCCGAGGTGCAGATCGAGGCCACGTTCCCCGACGGGACGAAGCTCGTGACGATCCACAACCCGATCGCCCCGAAGGGCGCGGTCGTGCCGGGCGAGCTGCTCGTCGAGCCAGGCCCCGACACGGAGCTGAATGCGGGGCGCGCGCGCTGCACGGTCGACGTCTCGAACACCGGGGACCGGCCGATCCAGGTGGGTTCGCACTATCACTTCTTCGAGGTGAATCCGGCGCTGGTGTTCGAGCGCGACAAGGCGCGGGGCTTCCGGCTGGATATTCCGGCGGGCACGGCGGTGCGCTTCGAGCCCGGGCAGTCGCGGACGGTGGAGCTCGTCGCCTACGCCGGCGAACGGCGCGTTTACGGCTTCCGCGGCCAGATCATGGGGGAGCTCGACGCCGCCAAGGGGGCGCCGTGAGCCGCATCAGCCGCACCGCGTACGCGGAAATGTACGGCCCGACCCAGGGCGACCGCCTGCGCCTCGGCGACACCGCGCTCGTGATCGAGGTCGAGCACGACTTCACGGTGCTCGGCGAAGAGGTGAAGTTCGGCGGTGGCAAGGTGATCCGCGACGGCATGGGCCAGAGCCAGCGCGGTCAAGCCGAGGCCGTGGACACCGTGATCACCAACGCCGTGATCCTCGACCACGGCGGCATCGTCAAAGCCGACGTCGGGATCAAGAACGGGCGCATCGCCGGGATCGGCAAGGCCGGCAACCCCGACGTGCAGCCGGGCGTGAGCATCGTGATTGGCCCGGGCACCGAGGTGATCGCCGGCGAAGGCTGCATCCTCACCGCGGGCGGCCTCGATACGCACATCCATTTCATCTGCCCGCAGCAGTGCGAAGAAGCGCTGATGTCGGGCATCACCACCATGATCGGCGGCGGCACGGGCCCCGCCGCGGGCACGAGCGCGACGACCTGCACACCCGGGCCCTGGAACGTGGCGCGCATGCTGCAATCGCTGCAGGCGTTCCCGCTCAATTTCGGCTTGCTCGGCAAGGGCAACGCCAGCTTGCCCGGGTCGCTGATCGAGCAAATTGCGGCCGGCTGCATGGGGCTCAAGCTCCACGAGGACTGGGGCACGACGCCGGCAGCGATCGACAATTGCCTGACCGTCGCTGACGACTACGACGTGCAGGTCGCGATCCACACCGACACGCTGAACGAGTCGGGGTTCGTCGAGGACACGCTGGCGGCGTTCAAGGGCCGCGCCATCCACACCTACCACACCGAGGGAGCGGGCGGCGGGCACGCGCCGGACATCATCAAGGCTTGCGGCGCCTCGAACGTGCTGCCGTCGTCGACGAACCCGACGCGGCCGTACACGGTCAACACCATCGACGAGCACCTCGACATGTTGATGGTGTGCCACCACCTCGATCCGTCGATCGCGGAGGACGTCGCCTTCGCCGAGAGCCGGATCCGCCGCGAGACGATCGCGGCCGAAGACATTCTGCACGACCTCGGCGCGTTCAGCATGATGTCGAGCGACTCGCAGGCCATGGGTCGCATCGGTGAGGTCGTGACCCGCACCTGGCAGACCGCGCACAAGATGAAGGTGCAGCGCGGGTCGCTGCCCGAAGACTCGGAGCGCAACGACAACTTCCGCGCCAAGCGCTACGTCGCCAAGTACACGATCAACCCCGCCGTCACCCACGGCGTGGCCCACGAAGTCGGCTCGGTGGAGGTCGGGAAGCTCGCGGATCTGGTGCTGTGGAAGCCGCACTTCTTCGCGACCAAGCCCGCGCTGATCATCAAGGGCGGGCTGATCGCCGCGGCGCCGATGGGCGACGCCAACGCCTCGATCCCCACGCCGGAGCCGGTCCATTACCGGCCCATGTTCGCGTCATTCGGGGACGCGCTCCACGAAACCAGCGTGCTGTTCGTGTCCCAGGCCTCGCTCGATCTGGACCTGGGCCGCCTCCTGGGCCTGCGCCGCCGCTTGGCAGCCGTCCGAAATACGCGCAAGATCGGCAAGAAGGACCTGGTCCACAACGACTACCTGCCGGTGATGGAGGTCGACTCGGAGACGTACGCCGTGCGCGCCGACGGCGTGCTGCTCACCTGCGAGCCTGCCTCGGTGCTGCCGCTAGCCCAAAGGTACTACCTGTTTTGATCCGCTTCACTGCCGTCCTCCCCGCTCACGACGCCGCCGAACCCACGCTGGTGATCCCGCTCGATCACGACCGACGCCGCCGCTCGCGGCTGCGGTTGATGCTGGCAGGCAAGCTGGAGGTCGGGATCTCGTTGCCGCGCGGCACCCTGCTCCGCGACGGGGATCGGCTGCGCTCCGAGGACGGCGCCGTGGTGGCACGCGTGGCGGCGGACCTGGAGAGCCTGTCGGTCGCGCGCACCTCCGATCTGCACTTGCTGGCGCGCGCCGCGTATCACCTCGGCAATCGTCACGTGCCGTTGCAGATCGAGACGGGTCGAGTGCTCTATCCGCACGATCACGTCCTCGACGGGCTGTGCCGCGAGCTCGGGCTCGAGGTCCACACCGAGCGCTTGCCGTTCGAGCCCGAAGCCGGGGGATACGGTGGCGGTCACGGCCACGGCCACGACGGCCATGGCCACGACGGTCACGCACACGACCACGGCGATGGACACGGGCACGAGCACTGAGATCAGCGTCAGCTCGCCGGCGGCTTTTCTCGGGGCGCTCCGGCTCGGAAGCGCCGCGCTGCCGATCGGCGCTTTCGCTTACTCGCAGGCACTGGAGCAGGCCGTCGCGACCGGCGTGGTCAGCGACCGATTCAGCGCGGCTCGCTGGATCGAGGGCATGCTCGAGCACTCTCTGCTCGGGCTCGATCTGCCGGTGTTGTCGCGGATCCACCGGGCGCTCGCGGGCGAGCGGCACGACGAGGCCGATCGCTGGAGCGACTTCCTGTACGCCAACCGGCCGACGCAAGAGCTTCGCGCTGAAGAGCGTCAGCTCGGGCGCTCGCTGTTCCGCTTCCTCGAGCGCCAGGGAGAGGCTCGAGCCAGGAGCTCCCTCGAACGTTCGCGGGCGACGCTCGCCGGCGCGTTCGCGTTCGCGGCGCGCTGCTTCGGCTTGTCGAGCGAAGCCTCGGCGCTCACTTACGCCTTCGCCTGGTGCGAGGCGCAAGTGGGCGCGGCGACGCGGCTGATCCCGCTCGGCCAGAGCGACGCGCAGCTCGTGCTCTCGGCCGCGATCGCGCGGCTCGATGCCGGATTCTTCCGCGCGCTCGCGCTGGAAGACGAAGACATCGCCGCGACCGCGCCCGGCCAGGCGCTGCTCTCGGCGGCCCACGAAACCCAGTACAGCCGGCTTTTCCGGTCTTAGCTTTTCACGAGAATAAAAACCATGAGTAAGCAGCCCCTCCGCCTCGGCGTCGCCGGCCCCGTCGGCTCCGGAAAGACCGCGCTCGTCGACTCCCTGTGCAAGCGCATGCGCGACAGCTACGACATGGCCGTCGTCACCAACGACATCTACACCCGCGAGGACGCGGAGTTCTTGATGCGCAGCGGCGCCTTGCCCGTCGAGCGCATCGAGGGCGTCGAGACCGGCGGCTGCCCCCACACGGCGATCCGCGAAGATGCCTCGATCAACCTCGACGCGATCGACCGCATGAGCGCCCGCTACCCGAACCTCGATCTTTTGATCGTCGAGAGCGGCGGTGACAACCTGGCGGCCACCTTCAGCCCGGAGCTCGCCGACATCACGATCTACGTGATCGACGTGGCCGCGGGCGACAAAATCCCGCGCAAGGGCGGCCCCGGCATCACCAAGAGCGACCTGCTCGTGATCAACAAGACCGATCTCGCGCCGATGGTGGGCGCATCTCTCGAGGTCATGGACCGCGACGCCAAGAAGATGCGCGGTGACAAGCCGTTCGTGTTCACGAACCTGAAGAAGGGCGAAGGCCTGGAGACGGTGGTGCGCTTCGTGGTCGAGCAGGGCATGCTCGACCACGCCCGCGCCTGACTCAGCGCGGGAGGCTCTGCGCAGAGCCGATCCGGAGCGTGCTGCCGAGCGCCGCCCCGGCGACGAAATACGCTCCGGTGTCCGAGTCGGGCAGGATGTCGTAGGTGAACGGGTGTGCGTAGGGAATCAGCCGCACGCTCGCGATCCGGGAGTCACCGAGCGCCGTCCCCGCCCGCAAATCGGCGAAGGTGCGGCCGTCCGCGAGCGGGTGGGAAGCGCTGATCGCCATCACGGCGCCGCTCTCGAGGCGCACCTCCACCACCCGGTGGTGCTCGACTGGGTTTCGATGGATCGCCGCGATCGGCACCGCGCGGATCGCCGCGCCGTCGATGCTGTACACCAGATCCCCGGCGCGGAGCTCGGAGATTGCGACATCACCCTTGGGGGTTGCAACCGGCGTATCCGGTGAAGCGCACTCGCACAGAAAGCAGAGCCCGCCTGCGCCGCGACAGATGCCGTTCATCAGCGGTCCGTCCGCGGTGATGCACGATGCCGTGTCGAGGTCGATGCACTCCCCGGGGTTCGAGCATTCTCCGACGTTGTCCGGATGTCGGGCCATGCACGTGCCGTCGATGCACTCGGGGACCGCTTCCATCCGAGCGTCGAGCTCTGCGCCGTCTTCGGCGCGGGTCGGGCCGATCGGGCAGGCACAGGTAGCCACGCACCCGACTC
>JALYWZ010000420.1 GCA_030852505.1 Myxococcota bacterium
ATGCCCCCGCGGCGGCGACCACCCCCGCGCCCGCAGAGACCGCAGCGCCCAGCGCGGAGGCACCGAAAGGCATCCCCGCGCCGGAGGACGTCGCCAAGCCCCCGGCCGATGCCAAGAAGACGGAGTCGGGTCTCGTGACCAAGGTGCTCACGCCCGGCAAGTCGAAGGAGCACCCGACCGACGCCGATCAGGTCAAGGTCCACTACACGGGCTGGACCAAAGACGGAAAGATGTTCGACTCGTCGGTGGAGCGAGGCGAGCCCGCGAGCTTCGGCGTGACGCAGGTGATCCCCGGCTGGACCGAAGCGCTGAAGCTGATGGTCGTCGGCGAAAAGCGCCGCCTGTGGATCCCGGGCAAGCTCGCGTACGGCGACACGCCGCGCATGGGCGCGCCCGCGGGTGACCTGACCTTCGACGTCGAGCTGCTCGAAATCCTCGCAGCGCCGAAAGCACCTGAAGACGTCAAGGCGCCGCCCGCAACGGCGAAGCGCACGGGCTCGGGTCTCGCCTACCGCGTGCTGAAGAAGGGCACGGGCAAGGCCCACCCCAAGGCCACCGACCGGGTCACGGTGCACTACTCGGGCTGGACCACGGACGGAAAGATGTTCGACTCGTCCGTGCAGCGCGGCCAACCCTCGAGCTTCAACCTGAACGGCGTGATCAAGGGCTGGACCGAGGGCGTTCAGCTGATGGTCGAGGGAGAGAAGACCCGCTTCTGGATCCCGGGAGACCTCGCCTACGGCGACAAGCCGACGCGGCCCGGCGCGCCCTCGGGCACGCTGGTCTTCGACATCGAGCTGCTCCAGATCAAATCCGGGCCATGAGGTAGCCGTGCGCGAGCTCGTGGGGCGGCACGCCGAGCCGCTCGACGAGCTCGGGGCTCGTGGTCGTGACCAGCAGCGTGACGGCGGGGTCATCGCGCTTCCGCTCGAGCAGCTCGTAGACCAGGTGCTTGGTCTGCGTATCCAGGTTCGAGTCGGGATCGTCCAAGAACAGGAAATTCGGAGATAGCGCCAGCGCTCGCGCCAGGCTGACCCGTCGCCGCACACCGACCGACAGGTGTGCGGGCAGCGCGTGGAAGTCGGTCTGCGCGACGCGCAACTCGGTGAGCTGGTCGCGCGCGCGCCGATCGATCTGCGACTCGCTCAGGCCGAGCACGTCGGCGTGATAGCGCAGGGCGAGCGTGACGTTGCCGAGCGCCGTGGCGTTCGAGAGAAGCCCGCCCGCGTAGAACACGAAGCCGCGGCGCACGCCGTTTCGGAACAGCTCGCTCGGCCGGGTCGGGTTCGGCACGTGCCCCGACAGATAGACGTGGCCGGTGCTGGCCTGCGTCAGGCCCGCGCACAGGTAGAGCAGCGTCGATTTTCCGACGCCGTTCTCGCCGATCACCACCAGGTTGCCGCCCATCGGCAGCGTGTGCGTAAGCTCGCGAAACACCCACAGGTCGCCGTAACGAAAGCTGACGTGGTCGAGTTCGAGGCCGGGCTTCAAGGGTCCCTCAGCGGAGCGGCGGTCCGACCATCCAGTAGAACACGACGGTCAACGCGGTGTCGTACATCACGGCCCCGAGCAGCATCCGCACCACGGCGGCGCTCGCCTGCTTCGGCACCTCGGTCGGTGAGCTCTTCACCAAAAGCCCATAGTGGCAGGCGACCCAGCCCACGATCGTGCCAAGGCCCACACCTTTGGCGACGAACAACACCAGATCGTGCAGCGTCAGCGCGCGCGCGATCCCGGAGCGGAGCTCGACCGGGCTCGGACCGAGCACCGCCTGGCCGAGCACGGCGGAGGCCATCACCGCCACGAAGCTGAAGTACACCATCAACGCCACGACGCTCAGCACCGACGCGACGAGCCGCGGCCAGACGATGAAGCGCGGCGTGTCGATGCCGAGCGAGGTCAACGCCAGGATCTCGCCGCTCACCTTCATGTTGCCGAGCTCGGTGGCGATCGCCGTCCCGGAGCGACCGGCCACGATGATCGCGGTGATGAGCGGCGAGAGCTCACGCAGCACCACCGCCACCACGATCTTGCCGAGCAGCTCGCCGTCGGCGCCCGGCACCATCAGGCTGGTCTGGATCACGATCGTGGCGCCAATCAACAGGCCGATCACGCTCACCAGCGAGACCGCCTGCACGCCCGTGAACAAGATCTGCGACAAGGTCACGGCTCGCACGGTGCGCGCCGCCGCCCGACCCGGCGTCGCGAAAGAAGTCAGCGCCAGCCCCAGCGTGCCGAACAGCGCGGAGGCGCCGTACACCCAGGCGATCGCGCCGCGGCCGATCGAGCCCAGGAAACCCGCGCGCCGCTTGTATTCGGAGCGCGGGTTGTAGGGCAGCGTCGAGCGCCGCGCCGGCAGCGGGTCCTGACTCGTCATGTCCGAACCCGATTATCCACCAGCGAACGCGCGCTTGTCGCGCCCGGCTACTTCAAGGTTCTGGGCAGGGCTACTTCTTCAGGGTTTTCAGGCGTTCCTTGGCTTCTTCTAGGCCGTCGGTCTGCACGGCGCGCTCGTACATTTGAATCGCCTTGGGGGTTTCGCCGATCGCCTCGTGAATGTCGCCGAGACGAAGGAAGACCTGGCTCTTGCTGATGGGCGCGCCCTCGTCGAGCTTCTGGAGTAGGAGGGCGCGGTACATCTGCTGCGCCTTCTTGTAGTCCTTGGCCTGGATCGCCACGTCACCGAGCAAGGTGAGGACCTGCAGATTTCCGGGCTCGATGCGGAAGGCCTTGTCGAGCTCTTCCAGCGCCCGCTGCACCTCGCCGTCGGCGATGTAGGCGTTGGCGAGCCGGCGGTGGATCTCGCCGAGCTCGCGGGTGCGCTTCTGGCCGAAGCTCTCGACCACGCGCTCGAGAACTCGCACCGCGTCGCGACCACGCCCGCTCTTGCCGTAGATGTCGCAGAGCTCGAGCAAGAGCTCGCGGTCGTTCGGCTTGAGCTGGGTGGCGCGCTCGAGCAGCTCCGCGGCCTTGAACAGGTCGTCGCGCTTCTCGGCGTGGATCGCCGCGGCCTGACGCAAGAGCTGCACGGCGGCGTCGGGAGACTCGGCGAACTCCGCCTCCTCCGACGAGAGCTCTGCCAGAGCCTGCCAATCCGCGGCCGACTGGTACAGCGGGCGCAGCTGCTTCCTGATCTCGAGGTTCTGGCGGTCGGCCTTGAGCCCGACCTCCAGCGCATGTGCGGCCTTTTCGCCGTGGCCCTGCCTCTCGTAGACGCCTGCGAGCTCGAGCGAGCGGCGGACGGCTTCGTCTCCGCTCGCCAGCGCGAGCAGCTTCTCCATCACCTCGGTCGCCTCGTCGAGGCGGCCGTCGGCCGTGAGCAAGCGAGAGAGCGCCTCGAGGGCGCCCTGATGGTCGGGCTTGCGTTCGAGCACGCTGCGATAGGTCTCGATGGCGCGTGAGCGGTCGCGCAGGCGCGCCTCGTAGATATCGCCGAGCCGCGTCTGGAAGCGGAGCTCCGCGTCCAGATCGTTCCGGGCCTGCGCGTCCTCGATCTGCGTCGACAGCAGCGACGCGAGCTCTTCGTCGCGCTGGGTGCGCTCGTAGAGCTCGCTCAGGTGCACCACCGCGAGCTCCTGGCCGGGCTCGTCCTCGAGCACCGCGCGCAGCTGGTCGATCGCCGTATCGAGCGACGCGAACTTCTCCTCGCTCAGCTTGGCGAGCTCGATGCGGAGCTTGCTGCGTTCACTCGGCGAGGTCGCGACGTCGATCAGGCGCTCGATCAGCCGGCCCAGGTCCTGGAAGCGACCTTGCTCGGCATACAGCGAGCGCAGCGCCGTGGCCGCGGTCTCGTCGGACGAGTCGTCCTCGAACAGCTGCTCGAACAGCTCGATCGCGCGCGGCTTGTCCTCGAGCCGGTCGCGGGCGATCCCTGCTGCCTTGCGCTGGAGCTCGCGCGTGCTCGCCGGGTCGGTCGACAGCTCGCTCTGCCGCACCAAGAGCTCGAAGGTCTCCTTGTAATCGCCCGCGAGCTCGCGCAGCACCGTCAGGCTATCGAGGGCCCAGGAGTTCATGTCGTCGAGCGACAGGAGCTCGCGCAGCACGGCTTCCGCCGCCTGGTGGTCGCCGAGGCCGTCGGCGATCTCCTTGGCCTGCTGGTAGAGCCGCTCCCGCTTGTGGTCGTCGAGCTGGAGCTTGGCGCGGCGGCGGATCGTCTCGAACAGGTCGCGCTCGCGGCCCGGGCCCGTCTGCAACGCTTCGAGGCGAGCCAACACGTCGTCGTTCTCGGCGTCGTAGCGCAGGGCCCGTGCCAGGGCGCGCTCGGCTCCGGCCGGATCGGAGGCCCGATCCTTGAGCCAGCCCGAGAGCCGCACGCACAGCTCGACGGCGGCCTCGGTCTCGAGCTCGGCGTGCTGTTCCAGCGCCTTCTCGAGGGCTGCGCCGGCCGAGCTCCACTCGCCGGTGATGCCGGCCAGGCGCTCGAGCTCGTCCACGAGCTCGTGATCGCCGGGTGACGTGAGCAGGCTGGCCTCGATCACGCGCTGCGCCTCGCGTGGATCGCGCACGTCGTCCTCGAGCACGCGCGCCAGCGCCTTCTGCATCTCGACCTTGGCGCTGGTGGTGTCCGCGTGTTCCACGCGCTTCTGGTACAGGCTCGCCAGGCGATCCGTGTGCCTGCGCGTGCGGTATACGCTCTCGAGCACCTCGGCTGCTTCCTCGAACAGCTCCGGCTCCCGAGTGAGCTTCTCGAGCTCCGAGACGGCCGCCTCGTGCTCGGGGTCGCGCTCGATGGCGGTGCGCAGCGAGCCCAGCGCCCGCGCGTTCTCGTGAAACTGGTCGTTCTGCAGCACGGCCAGGCGGTAGAACAGCTCGGCCTGGCGCTTGTCGGAGTCCTCGACCGAAACGCGCCGCTCGAGCACGTCGGCGAGCGCGGTGTGGTCGCCGAGCCGCTGGTACAGCCGATCCAGCGCGTCGAGCAGCTCGGATTGGTCGCCCGATTGCTCGATGGCCTTCACGTAGCCTTCGACGGCGCGCCGATCGTCGCCGAGCTTGTCTTCTGCGACCTTGGCCAGGCGCACGTAGAGGTCCTTGACGACCTCGGGCTCGAAGGTGGCCTGAGCGCGCTCGGTGAGCACGTCCGCGTAGCGCGACCAGCCGCCGGAGCCGGAGGCGAGCCGCGTCACCTCGCGGTGCAGGTCATCGGCGTCGGGGCGCTCGGCGAGCGCACGGAGCAGCGCGGTCTCGGCGTCCGAGACGCGG
>JALYWZ010000421.1 GCA_030852505.1 Myxococcota bacterium
GCCTGGGCGCGCCACCGGTCGCTGGCGGCCGGAGCGGCAACACGGGTGGGAGCGTCAACACTGGCGGCGTGGCGAGCAACGGCGGCACCCCGGACGCGGCCGGCGGTACCACCGAGCCGCCGTCGTCGAACGGCGGCGCCTCAACAACTCCCGAGGGTTGCGACTGCGGCGATCCGAGCTGCCAAGAGAGCGTGTGCGTGCCGGCTGTGCCCAGCGGCTGGTCCGGTCCGATATTGCTCTTCGAGGGTGCGCTTTTTTGGGCGCCCGAGTGCACGGGCTACCTGGATACGGTGGCCTTCGAGGGCGGAACGCTGCCGGTGCAAGAGAAGCTGAGCTGCATCGGGTGCTCGTGCGGGGAGATCAGCGGAGCCGGCTGCTCGCTCGCACTCAAGACCTACTCGGATGCGTCCTGCACGAAGCAGGTCACGAACGGGCAGGTGACGCCGGAGTGCACCGCGGCACCACAAGCTACGTACTTCAAGGCCGACGGCGTGGAGCAGAGCGGAAGCTGCCAGGTCTCGGGAGGAACGCTGAATTCGCGGTCAGAACCCATCTGGGAGTGGGACGCTCGCGCCTGCGCTCCCTCGAAGCCAGCGACGGCCGGCTGCGACGGCGGCGCGATCTGCATGCCCAAGCCCACCGGAAGGTACATGGACACGCACTGCGTTTACCGCGAAGGCAACCAGAGCTGTCCGGCGGGCTACCCAACCAAGCACACCTACTTGACTCGCCTGGTCGACGACCGTGAGTGCCCCACCTGCTCCTGCGAGGTTCCCCCATCGTGTGGGGACACCCTCGCTTTCTACAACAACGAGACTTGCACGACGAACGGCCCGGAGTTTGGAGAGATCCACTACCTCGACGAGGCACCGGGGACCTGCCGCGAGATCTCCTCGCGCTTTTCTCCCGTTGCCTTGAAGCTCCTCGATGCCTTCCCCCCTTCGCGCTGCGAGAGTGTCACCGTCGCATCCCCCGGCGCCATTCACGGCGAAGACCCGGTGAGCGTGTGTTGCCGCTAGGTCTGCAGCGCTCACAGATTGTCGGACATGACCTCCCACTGGGAGTTCGTGCAATAGGTGCAGCCGCCGCCGACGAGCAAGCCTTTGCCCGTGGCTGTTTCGTCGCCCTTCAATTGCCAGTTGAGCCAGGCGAGGTTGATCTTGGTGAAGTCGCCGCCGCGCGAGCTCCCCAGGTCTCCTCCGTGACCGATGTTCTTGCTGAAGAACATAATCGGGATTTCGAGCTTGGAGAGCTCGCTGAAGTCGCGCTTGCCGTTCTCGTAAGCGATGTCGCTGGTGCCGCCCTCGATCACCAACACGGGTGTGTGCACGGCCTTGTAGAAGCTCTGGTTCGGTGAGGTGAGGCCGCTGCTCGTGACACCCCAGGTCGTGATCCGCGGATCGGCCGAGGTGCCCGCGGCCATCAAGCCACCGCACGAGAAGCCGTTGGCGGCGATCTTGGTCGTGTCGAGGCTCTGGTAGTACGCGCTGCACGGCTTGTCGTTTTCGGCGATCGCCCAGTCGATGTACGCGATCAATGACTTTGCCATGCCGACGACGTCGTTCGACATGGGGATGTTCGGATCGCCGCCGTTCGGCTTGCCGTCGGCGACCACGAAGTAGCCGTGCGACGCGAGCTCGGCCATGGCCGCCGAGTTGGCCATGCCCTTTCGCTCGCACGCGCCGTTGCCCCAGACGAAGATCGGATACTTCTCCTCGCCGCCGAGATCCGTGGGGCGGAAGATCGTGCCCTCGTTGATGCCCTTGTCGCCGTTGGTCTCGACGGTGACTTTGTGTGGGCCGCTGCCGGTGACGTTGGCGCCGGTCGATTTGGATTCCGTGCAGCTGCCGGTGTTGATGCGGCCGCCTGCGCCTGCGCTGCCCGCTTGGTTTCCACCGCTGCCGCCCGCGCCGCCGTTGAGACTGCCGCCCGAGCTGTCCCCGCCTGCGACGGAGCCCCCAGCGGATCCCGCGCTGCCGCCCGAGGCGCCACCTGAGCCGCCAGGCGCTGAGCCGCCGGTCGACGTCGCGGCTCCACCGGTCGAGCTGGTTCCGCCGGTTGCTTTTGCCCCGCCGGTCGACATCGCGGTGCCGCCGGTCGCCCCGCCGGTCGCAGTTTGAATCGCACCGCCCGTTGGGCTGGCGGAGCCGCCTTTGGCGCTGGCTGCGCCGCCGGTCGGGCTCGCGCCGCCCGTCGCTCCGTTCGTGTCGGAACTATCCTCGGAGCTGCTACAGGCAGCGGCCGCAAATCCCAAAAAAACGCCCGCGAAGTACAGCTTTCTCATCGATGCGCACCAAAAGCGGCGCCTCGATACGGTTTGAGGCGCGTTCGGTACGCAGTGCCGCCCCGCCCGAAAATCGGTCCGAGAAAATGAGGGTCAGCCGTCCGCGTCGCGGCGGCGGAGCTCGGCTTCCAGCTCGAGGATGCGCTGCTCGGCGGCGATGCGTCGTTCACGCTCGTGTTCGGCCAGCTCGCGCTGGCGCTGGGCTAGCTCGCGCTCGTGTTCGGCGGGCGTCGGGAACAGCGTCCCAGCTTCCAGCTGAGCCAGGCGCAACGCCCGACCGTGTACCGGGTCGCTGACGATTACCCAGTTTCCCGGAAGGCAATGACTCGGCGCCGTGGGCTCATCGAGCTGGCGCTCGACCAGATCGCCGTCGATCGCATCCCAGACGCGAAGTGTCGGCGGATTGGCGTTACGGTCGAAACACACCAGCTCGCGAACACCGAGCCGGCGGTAGCGCTCGAGCTTCTCGTTCCAATCTCGATCGCGCTCGTCGCTGGCGCTCAGGATCTCGACCGCCACGTCCGGCGCTCCGCGCTCCCACACCTTCCAGCTCCCGAACGGCTCGTCCGGTGCGCCCCAGCGGAGGAAGACGTCCGGCGCCAGACACTGCCGCGGATCGGTCGGGTCCCAGTACACGAATTGGTCCGAGCCGATCAGCGCGCGCTCACCGAAAGCCAGCTGGAAGATCTGATACAGCGCCGTCCGCTGATCGAGGTGCCGCTTGCTCTCAGGCACCTGCTCCTCCTCGGGAAAATGCAGGGGAACCGGGGGCCGCACGTACTTCGTTCTCTGCGCCTGCGTGCTCGGCGAAGTCATCGTCAAGGGAATATACCTTTCGCATCGGCACCCGCCAATCGAGCGCCCGCGAGGCACGGTTGCGTAGTTCTTTTCAGCCGTTGCTAAAAGAACGCCTCGACGCCCAGGCTCGGGATCGTCACGGGGCCGATCACGTCACCGGTGCAGCCTGCCGGTCGGCACTCGTACTCGATCACCTCCTTGCTCATCGTGGCGTTGAGGAGCTCGGCGACGAGCGACAGGTTCGCGCCCTTGTCGCCGAGCCGCCAGTTCTTCTCGACGCGCAGATCGATGCGGAAGAATGGCGGCGCGCGCTCGAATTTGCCGCGTGGGCCCGGCTCGGGGTCTTGGCCGTCGCCGTCGAAATCGAAGCGGCGCGAGTCGCCGGGCTCGTTGTCGAAGCGGCGCTGTTCGTGTTCTTGCTCGGCGGGCATGCCGGAATACGCGGTGAGGCGTGCTCCGGCGCGCCAGCGACGGCCGAGGTCGTAGGCGCCGGCCGCGTGCAACACGTGCGGGCGGTCGAAGGCAGCCACGGCCTTGGCGCCGCCGTAGCTGCGGATCGAGCGCGAGAGCGTGTACGCGAAGTAGCCGGCGAGGCGCTCGGTGAGCGGACGGCGTGCGCTGAGCTCGAGGCCGTAGGCCTGGCCGAGCACGCGGGAGTCGGGCTCGTTCTCGCGGCTGCCGGTTTGCTCGGCGTCGTCACGCGCGAGCTCCGAGCCGAGCGAGTCGGTCATGTTCAAGAAGACGTTGTGGAACAGCGTCGCGCCGAGCTGCCAGGAGCGGCCCGGACGCACGATCACGCCGGCCGAGCTCTGAAGGCTGCGCTGCAAGCCGTCTTCGAGATCGGACAGCTGAAAGCCAGGGATCGGCACGACGAAGCTCGGCGGCTGACGCGCGAGGCCGAAGGTGTGCTCGAGCGTGACGCGCGGGCCGACGGCGAAGCTCGCGGAGATCCGCGGATCGATCGAGAGCAGCACCGTGCCGCGCGAAGCGTACACGTCGACTCTGGCGCCGGGGGTGACGCGCATCCCTGGCGAAAACTCCCAGACCGCGTCCGCCCACAGCCCGGTCGCGAGATCGCGCCGCGTGCCGAAGACCTCGCGGCGGTGCTGGTTGTCCTCGAACGCGCCGCCGAAGCTGATCCGATACTGGTCTATCGCCACGTCGGCGCCGCTTCGGAGCTCGAGCTTCGGGCTCACGCGGTGGTCGAGCACGAGCCGCGCGCCGAGCAAGCGATCGCGGAGCTGGGTGGCGGGCTCGTCGCTTTCGCCGGGCGATTCGGTTAAATCACTCCCGAGGGTGATTGCGAGGCGCGCCTCGGTCGCGGGCGACGGATGGTACTCGGCGCGCAGGTCCACGCGGTGAAACTGCGTGGCCGCGCCCTGGAGCTCGCCCTCGTCGTCTTCGGCGAGGAACTTGTCGTAAGCGCCGAACGCGAACACCCCCACGCGGAGCTCGCGCGAGAGGTCGTAGTAAAAGCGGCCCTGGTAGTCCCAATAGGCGAGCTCCACCTCCGGTGCGATCAGCGACAGGATCGCGGCGGTGTAAGAGTAACGACCGGCGACGAGCGCCGTGCCGCGGCCGTTGGCGAACGGCGCTTCGGCGAGCACGCCCGCGTCGAAGATGCGGACGCTGGCCTCGCCGTGGAGCGGGCCGCGTGGATCGGCGGTCTCGGCCGCGACGATGCCGCCCGCGAAACGCCCGTAGCGCGCCGGATAGCCGCCGGAGTACAGATCCACGCGCTGGACGAGCCCTGGGTGGATCACGCTCGGGCCGAGCGCCGCGTGATACAGCAACGGCACGCGGATCCCGTCCAGGAAGTAGCCGACGTTGCCGGGCGGCGAGCCACGCACGAAGAAAAACGGCACTCCGGTCGCGATCGGCGCGACGCCGGGCAACACTTCGATGGCGCGGAACGGATCGCCGAAGGTGCCCGGCAATTGCCGCACCTCGGCGCGACCGAGCGATTGAGCCGCGGGCTCGGGTCGATCACCCTGCACGGTGATCTCGACGGCCTGGCTCTCCCCGGCCGTGACGCGCGCCTGCGCGGGGGCCGGCTTCGGCGCAACCGCTGGGGCCCCGGATTCGGGCGCCTCCGCTGCGGGGGGCTCGGGC
>JALYWZ010000422.1 GCA_030852505.1 Myxococcota bacterium
CGTGCTGCCTTCGTGGTCGCGCCGCTCGCTGCCGAGCGCCGTGGAGAACGCGCTCGTGGCGCTCGCCTCGTACGCGGGCACGGCCCTGTCGATGACCCCCGACGCGCTCTCGGGGCGAAGGATCGCTCGCGAGCGCGCGTACGCCGCGCTGGATGCGCTGATCTCGATCGTGCGGCTCGGCAACGTGGAACCCGCGCGCGTGCGGCCGCCGCTGCCCGCGCTGGTGTCGTTCATCGATCATGCGCAGAGCTTGATGGCTCACCTCTCGTCGTTACGGCTGCTCTTGGCCCGGCGCGCCGAGCAGCTGCGCAACACGGAAGCCGAGCGCGCCCTCGTCGAAGCGCGCCCGCGCATCGGCCGGCGCCTCGAGGTCGATGCCGCGCCCTATTCGCTTTCGCCGCAGGCCCAGCCGCTGCACCTCGAGCTGCCGAGCGTCCCGGCCGAGAGCTCGGCGTATCCGTGGCTCGTGCGCCGCATCAACGTGAGCATCTACGAAGCCGACCGCACCGGGCAGGCGGCCCGCGCGACGCTGTCGTTGCTCCGTCAGTGAGCGCTCGAGCGTTCGAGCAGCTCGCGCAGCCGCGCGCGAAATACGTCGAACGGGTACGGCTTCTGCAGAAACGTAGCCATATCCTCCGCGCTGAAGCGGTGACACATCTCGTCTTCGCTGTAGCCGCTGCACAAGAGCACGGGGACGTCCGGACGGCAGCGCCGGAGCTCCGCCAACACCTGGTCGCCGTTGAGATCGGGCATGGTCACGTCGAGCACGACCAGCCGCACCTCGTCGGCACGCCGCTCGAACTCGCGGATCGCTTCGCGCCCGGTGCTGGTCGGGAGCACCTCGAAGCCGATGCTGCGCAGGAGGAGCTCCGTCACCATCCGCACGCGCGCGTCGTCGTCGACCAGCAGCACGAGCCCGGTGCCGGTCCACTCTCCCACCGCCTCCGGCTTCGGGCGCGTGAGGTTGACCGCCGGCAGATCGCTGCAAGGCAACAGCACCTTGACCTTCGTTCCCGAGCCGGGCGCGCTCTTGAGGACGATGCCGCCGCCGTGGCCGCGCACGATGCCCTGCACCGCCGACAGACCGAGCCCCCGCCCCGTGAACTTGGTCGTGAAGAACGGCTCGAAGACACGGTTTCGCGTCTCCTCGTTCATTCCGCAACCGTCGTCGGCCACCTCGAGGAAAGCGTACGGTCCGGGCGGTAGCGGCACCGGCCCGTATACCTCCGAGACCACTTCGCGCCGCTGTTCGGTGCCCGTACGCACGTACACCTGCCCTTCCCGATCCTCGAGCGCGTCCGAGGCGTTGGTGACGAGGTTCATGATCACCTGGCGGAGCTGCGCCACGTCGGCCTGCACGGCGGGCAGGTTGGCCGTCAGCTGATGGTGGACGTGCGCCTTCTTGGAGATCGAGGCGCTCAGCAAATGGTCCATTTCCCGGACCATTTCGGTGAGGGAGACAGGCCGAACGTCGAAGTGGCCGCGTCCGGAATAAGCGAGCATCTGATTGGTGAGCTCGGCCGCGTGGAGCGCCGCGGTGCGCACGGCCGCGATTCGCTCCGCCACGTCAGCGAGGTCCCGATCTCGGCTCAGCGACTCCAGCGCGAGCTCCGAGTTCGCCAGCACGCCGACCAGCAGGTTGTTGAAATCGTGCGCGATCCCACCGGCGAGCACGCCGAGGCTCTCGAGCTTTTGCGTCTCCTGGATGCGGCGCTCGAGCAGCTGGCGTTGCTCTTCGGCGCGCTTGCGCTCGGTGATCTCGCGCGCGAGGCCCACGGTTCCGACCACCACGCCGCGAGCATCCCGCAGCGGCGTTTTGAAGGTCTCGAACCACTTGACCTCGCCGGCCTCCGAGATCGGCTCTTCGACGAAGAAGCGCTCGCCGCTCGCCACCACGCGCCGGTCGTCGGCCATGTAGCGCTCGGCCAGCTCGTCCGGCCACAGCCCGGCGTCCGTACGGCCGAGGATCTCGACCTTGGGCCGTCCCGCTGCGCGCGCGAACGCCTCGTTTACCGCGAGAAACACGCCCTCGGTGTTCTTCATCCACGCCATGTGCGGGATGTTGTCGAGCAGGGCTTGCGCCTGGGCGCGCGCGTCGAGGATCAGCTCCTCGACCTGGTCGTTGCCGCTGAGGCGGTCCTCCAGCTCGGCAACACGCGCACGCAGTACCAGAACCTCCTGTTCCAGCGCGGATGAATTCACGTCCTCTCTCTACGAGCGCGTTTCGGTGCGCCCGTGCGGCGGCGCACTCTGCCCCGATCCAGAGATCCGATCAACACGTTCGTTCGATGTCGGGTCGCGCCCCCGAACGGTTCAGCAGCCGGGCGGGCTCGAGCGCTCGTAACCCGTCAATCCCACGCTTGTTCCGGCCAAAGCGCCGTCAGATAGACGCCCCAATCGACGAGCTTCGACAACTCCTCGGGACCGCGAGCGCCCCGTCCTTCGAGGCCTGCCTGCCAGGCTTCGCCGTCTTCCAGCACCCCGTGCACGTCCCCGACGAGCGTGCCCGCAAAGCGCTGGTGCTCGAGGGACTTCGCGAGCACGGCAGCATTCACCCCCGTTGCTTCGAGGAGCAGCGGAATCGCCGCGGCCTCGTCGCGTCCTATCGCAATCGACGCCTCCGAAAGCGCCTTCACGAACCGCGCGATTCCGCGACGCTTCGCTGGATCTTCGAGCGAAAGCGCGCTCGCATGCAAATTCACGAGCTCACGATAGGCGCGGTTGCCGCTCCCATCGAGCTCCAGACTCACCGCATCCTGTCCGAGTGACTCCGCTGCTTGCTCGGCGGCCGGCTCCCGGATCGCGACCGCGTCCGGCGCTGGCGAGAGCTCGAACGCGTTGCCGTCGCCCGCGCCGAACACCGGGTGGATCTGTCCGGGCTCGTCGCCGAGCGTCAGGTCGACCCGCGCCGCCATCTCGGACAGAAAGCGGTGCGAGGGGCTGCCGCGCATGACCAGCACGTGCTTGTCCGCGAGATCCGCCAGCGACTCGATCCCCGACGAGCGCTTGGCGACGATCCGGTGCAGCCCCTCGCTCACCGTGAACAGCACCCGCAGGTCCGTGCAGCGCTCCGAAAGCGAGACGCGCAGGAGCTCGGTCTCGGAGCCCACCACGAGATCCGCGCTCGGCCGTTCACCACACAGCGCTTCGACCCCGCCCTCTCCCAGCGTCACCAGCCCCGGATACAGGCCTGTCACCGCCAAGCGCACCGGCGCGAACGCGGGCGCCGACGTCGGTCCAAGCACACGCAAGTCAGCATATTTTGCGGGTTCGTGGCCTGTTTCTTGGTCCACGTCCCGAGTCCCGCCCACGTCGGCCGGCTCGCTTTCGGTCACCAACATCTCCGGTGACGACGCCCCACCGCAGGCGACCACCGACTGAGCCAACGCCCCCACTACGATCCACAGTGCACGAAGTGCGTTCACGGGTTCCCTTCCGTTCGAAGCAGCAGCCACAGAGCCTCGCAACGTTTCGCGAGCCTGCCCTCCCTGCTTAACGCTCACCCCACGCCGTACTCTTGTACGAGCGTGCGCGCGGCGCTCGCTGGTCACCCTTTATGAACGAGCGACGAGCACGCGGGATGGCGCGCCCGTCACCAGGCCGTGATCCGAGCTACTTCCAGTTGACGGTCGCCCAGCCGTTACCCGGGGCGTCGAACTGGAGCTTCTTGCCCGCCATCGAGACGATCATCTTCTTTGCTCCGCCGCCGTTGTAGATGACCGCGACCGTCGAGCCGTCCGGGTTCTTCCAGGCCAGCGCGTCGCCGCTCGCGTTCAGCACCTTGGCCCCGACGTCGGTGAATTGGGAGACGTGGCGGAACACGTAATACGTGGGGGTGATGACGAGCTTCTTGCCCTGGACGTCGACCGCCAAAAGCGCGTTCTGGGCCCAGGGGCGCACCGTGTCGAGGCTGCGTCCGATGGTGTCGAGCACCATGTTCCAGGCCGAGTACGAGGTGACACCCTTGCGGATCCAGTCGCGGATCAGGCCCCAGCTCTCGACGCCGTAGGCCATGTCGTTCGGCGCGCGGCTCGCGTCGCCGCCCATCCACGGGTAGTTGCCGCACTTGTGCTCGGTCTGCCAAATCTCGAGATTGGTATCGAGGCCCAGGTTCCCGTACACGTCGATCATGCCCCACTGCAGGCCGTAGCCCTTGACGAGCGCCTTGGCGGTGCCGTCCATCATCGTGGTGCGGAGCACGGTGGCGTCGTTGGTGGAGTTCGACATCGTGCCGACGAAGATCCGCGCCGTGATGTTGCGCTCCGCGAAGGTCGGTCCGAGGTACTGGCCGATGAACTTGGCGAACAGGCCGCCGCTCCAGCTGCACGACGGGTAGTCCTGCACGAAGCCGGGCTCGTTCTGCGGGTGGATGGCGTCGATCTCGATGCCCTCCTTGCCGTACTCTTCGACGAACTTCGACAGGTACAGGGCGAACGCCTTCAGGGTCGTGGCGTCGTCCTTCATGTTGCCCTTGTCGTAGGCGTTGTTGTCCTTCATCCACGGCGGGGGCGTCCAGGGGCTGCCCCAGAACAGGATGTTCGGCTTCACCGCCATCGCCGCCTTGATGTACGGGATCAGCTTCATCTTATCGCGGTCGATGGAGAACTTCTCCATCGCGGTGTCGCCCGCGTTGTCGTTCAGCGTGTAACGGCTCGAGGCGTAGTCGCTGGCGCCGATCGGAATGCGACCGTTGGCGAAGTTCGCGCCGTCGACGCCGAACAACAGCTGAATCGCCCGAGCGCGGTCGGCCTCGCTCAGCGCCATCAGCGCCTCCCAACCCTTCTCGTTGAAGGTGCCGCCGAAGCCGGTCCAGTTTTGCTTGGGCGAGTCGTTGACGGTGATGTCGGCGTTGCCGTCGGTCACCTCGGTGACCGTACCGTCGGTCTTCCACCAGGCGTTGTTGGCGGAGGTGACGAGCTTGGGCTCGTCGATGACCGGCGGACTGCCGGCCGTGGGCGCGGCGCCGCCGCCGCCGGATGCAGGGACTCCGCCCGCCCCCGGAGCTCCGCCGGCCGTCATGCTGCCGCCACCGGCCATCGTCGCGCCGCCTGTAGCAGGGGCCGCGCCGCCCGAGGGCGCACCGGGGTTCCCGCCGCTGCCACCGGGCGGCAAAGTGCCACCCCCGTTGCCACCAGCGCCCACGCCGCCGCTGGGCGTCGCGGGTGAGCCGCCGTTCGGGGT
>JALYWZ010000423.1 GCA_030852505.1 Myxococcota bacterium
TGCAGACGCGCCGCCGCCGCTCAACGCGCCGTTAGACGCGTCGGCAGAGTTTCTCGGAGCACGGCGCCCACCCGCTCCGTCGCTGCGCGCGCGGCCGAGCTCGGGCCCCTGGCCCTCCCACGCTGGGCCTCGGTGCGACGGGTGCCCGCGGCTCGGATGACTACAACTTCGGAGGCCGTTCGCGCCGCCCGTCCCAGACCGTGAGCACGTCGAGCATCGCCTTGCGTTGGTTGATCTCGAAGTAGATGTGGCACTTTGTCTTCTCGAGCAAAATTCGCTTGAGCTGGGGACGCTTTCTCGTCGGACACGGCGTTCCAGGAGTGGTCACCGTTTCGAGAAATTCAATGGCGTGCTGCATCTCGAGCAGAAACAAATCAGGGTGGCATTCGCGCGCCATTGTCCGTCGATGCGCTCCACCGCACGCACCGCACGCTTGGTGAGCTTGACTCTCACGCTTTCTTGGCTCGCAGCTGCGCCAGAAATTCACGGGCATCCACGACATCACCATTCTCGAGGTCACGGTAACCTGCTTCGATCTCTTCATCGAGCTCAGCACGTTCTTCCTGATCCATTCCAGCCCACAGATCTTCCGGCGCCACCAGCTGCAGCTCCACCTCTGTGCCCTCGGGCAAGTCGGTGGGTTCGTCGATGACGAAGTGTCCGTCGCGGACGTGCGCCTTCAGTGCTCGCATGCGGCTCATCTTATCGCGTTCTCCCTAGCGCCGCTCGTGACGGGCCGCACGGCGCCGGGCACCGACGCACCGAGGCCCGCGTGGGAGGGTCCCGCGCGGGGCGTGAAGCGCTGTGAGAGGGCGGGTGGGAGCTGCCCCGCGCCGAGACAGGGCGCGAGGCTAATGGCGCGTTGAGCGGCGGCGGGCGCGTCCGCAGTGTCGCTCCAAGCCAGTGTCGCCCTCGTCGAGCACAGGCGAGCCGTCCACAGAGCCGCGCTCGCCGCCATCCGCTCGAATGCCCCGTTAGCCGCTCCGACACGCCACGCGCTCGTCCTCTGCCGTTTCCTCGTCGTCCTCGGCCGCTAAACGGGAAACGTGCTCCTCCACCGTGCCCGCGGTCTTGGCCATCGGCTAGCACGCCCTCTGCCTCCGGGGTAGCGACCATCGGGAGCGTCGGGGCAGCGCCCCTCTCCGCCCGCCGCAGGCGCGCCGTCGGATGCGTCAGCGCGTGCACCGCCTTCAGGCGCCGGATCGCGACCTGCGTGCAAATCTGCGTCGTCGAGAGCTCCGCGTGCTTGCCGAGCTCCGCTCGCTCCACGTAACCATGCTGGAGCTGATCCGGTTTCCCGGACCCCTGCGAAGCCAGTAGGCTTCGGGAGTCCGGACCATGGCCAAGAAGGGAAACCAATACACCGAGGAGTTCAAACGGGACGCGGTTCGCCTGATGCGGAACCGCGGCGAACGCACCGTCGCCCAGGTCGCCGACGATCTCGGCGTGCCGACGAACGAGCTGCACCGCTGGGCATCGGCGCTTGACGCGCGGGACGTTGCCAAGCGCAACGAGACGGCGCTCTACGAGCTAGACACCACGGGCAACGTGCGACGCCTGCACGCGGGGCAGAGGTTCTCCGGCGGGTATCCGGACGGAGACGATCCGGACTACAAGGGTGATCTCGGCGGCTATGCCTACACGGCCTTCGGCAAGCGCCTCGCCGGTAGCGACGTTGGGGACCTCCATCCGCCGACCCGCTTCCCGCAGCCGTTCACTTGGCAGGGCAAGCGCCAGCTCGGCGCGAATCTCTACCACTCACGGGCGCGTATCTGGAGCGCCGAGCTCGGGGCCTTCCTGCAGCCGGATCAGTACGTCTACCTGACGCCGGGGGGAACGCTCTGGAGCTGGCCGGGGCAGAATCCGTTCAGGTGGAGGGATCCGAGCGGGCATGCCGGCATCGCAATCGGAATCGGTGGCGACGCCGGATTCCGCGTGGGGCTGTGCGTCGGGAGCTGGACCGGAGGCGGAGGCATCTACATAGGTACAGAAGGCTTCGGTGTCTACGGAAGCGGACAAGTAGGGGCGGGGGCAGGCGCACATGCCGGATACGGCGTGCAGGGAAGCTTCTTTTCGTCGTTGGACGCCTTCAAGGGCTTGGGGTACGGAGTATCCGGGGTCGGAGGACTCGGCGCCATTGGTGGCGGCTCAGTGATGGGTAACCCGAGCGGGGTCGTGGTATCTGTTTCTGGTGGGGCAGGCGGTGGCCTCTACGGCGGCGCCGCAGTAGGCCATACTTGGACCTATGGCGTGAGCTGGCAAGACATCAAGGACGCTTGGCACTTTGCGACCAAACCAAAAACCAAACCAACCGGGTGTCCCCCATGAAGTCGCCTTCGGGTGACTCGCCAAGGTATGTGCGCACCTGGCAGCGGTATCGGCGGCTGGCGTGGACCTTTCGCTTAGCACCGCTATTTTGGGTCGTCGTCATCGCTGGGGTCGAACGAGTCGGACCAGTATGGCTCGCCCGATTTGCGCTTCCCATCGCCTTTGCGACGGTATACTTCCCAATTTTCTTCAAGCTCCTGTTCTTCGCGTGTCCGCGCTGTGGGAATACGTTTTTCGCGCCAGGTGGCGTGCGAAACGCGGGGGTGATGCTCGCAATGTTTTTCCACGACCGCTGCCAAACTTGCGATCTCCGCGTTGGCGAGGACCCCGAGGAGGGAGAGCGGTAGCCCCTCCGTTTTAGTGCGGATTGAACACGATGGGGTCTCAGCCAGTCGTCTCGCATCGTCGCGGAGCAGCCCGTCGAGTTCGAGGCGGGGCGCTCGCTCCCAGGGCGGTGGCTTGATGGGTCGCGCCGGGGGTGGCTTTTACCTGTTCGTGTTGTCGCCGCTCGTGGGGCTCGCTCTGTTTTGGGCAGCCGCGATGCTGACCAAGAGCTCCGCGATTTTCTGCGAGCGAGCGGCAACCGGTGTGCACTGCGAGCTTCGCGAGAAGTTCCCTGGGTTTTCGGCCACGGTCGGTCCTATCGTGCTGGAGAGCGCTTACGCCGCGACCCACGAGACCCGCCGAGCCGGCCGTTCCCGAACGGCGCGTGTGCTCGTCCTCAACGGCGAGGTCGTGGGTGCGAGCGATGCGGACGACGCAGCAGACCGACTGAATGAAGTGCTCGAAGGCAAAAGGACGAGCGTCGCGCTCGACCCGCTGGCGGGGCCTTCGTACGGTTGGTCGCTCGCGCTCGCGTCCATCGGAGCACTTCTGTTCGGCGTGGTTGCGAGCGGGCTCTTTGGGCTTCGTGTCGAGGCGCGTGAGGCACGGAAGCGCGCAGCGGAGCATGACTGGGTGGACGAGGCGCTTGGCCGCAAACCGTGAGTCCCGGGGGCATCGGCAGCCACCGCTGATGGCGGGCACCAGCGCTGGTTGCGGTTGTCTCGGAGGCCTGGTTGCCGGGTTCGCGGTGGCCGTCGGTGTGACTGGCTGGTTCACGACGGCTGGGGCGACCGCGGAATTGCTGCTGGTGGTCGCGATCATTGCCGCGTGTGCGCTCGTGGGTGCGCGCTTGTCGGCGCGCTTCGGGGAGCGGTTCTGGCGCTGGTTCTGGACGTTCCTCGGCTCGAGGTTTCGCACTCCTCGCTGGAATACGATCGAGGAGAAAGTCGCGCCTCTTCGCCTCGTGCGGGGTTCCCGAGTACTGGGTGGTGAACCTGGCGGATCGGGTCGTCGAGGTGCACCGGGAGCCGGCGTCGGCTGGCTATCGCCGCGTGACGGTGGTGCCCCAGAGCGGTCGCTTGCGCTTGCTCGCGTTTGCCGAGATCGAGCTCGCCGTAGACGACTTCGTTCGGTGAGTTCTGGCGGCGTAGCTCGTCGAGCCTCGCTGAAGCGCTCAGGATTCATGGCCCGCTTTGCGGAGCTGCGCTCGCAGGCGGTCGGCGTCGGGTTCTTGATTCAGGGACTGTTCGAGCTTTTCTTTCAGCTTGGGTTCGAGCTCGGGAGGCAAGGTCGGTACCGCGGGGTCGCCGACGACTTCGAGCAGTATTGGCCGGCGCGCGGCGAGCGCTTCGTCCCAGGCGGCTCCGAGCTTTTCGGGATCGGTGACGCGCAGCGCGGCGAGGCCGAGGAGCTCGGCGTAGCGGGCGTAGGGGAAGTCGAACAGGTCTTGTGAAGCGGGAAACTTGGGGTCGCCTTCCATCGCGCGCTGTTCCCAGGTGACGTAATTGAGCTCGCGGTTGTTCAGGACCAGCACCACGAAGCGCGGGTCTTTCCAGGTCTTCCAGCGCTGAGCGACGGGGATCAGCGCGTTGATGCCGTTCATCTGCATGGCGCCGTCGCCGACCATGGCTATGACGGGGCGCTCGGGGTGGTTGAGCTTGGCCGCGAGCGCGTAAGGAATGCCGGAGCCCATGGTTGCCAGGGTTCCAGAGAGCGAGGCCTGCATGCCGCGGCGCATGCGGACTTGCTGGGCGAACCAGAAGGTGGTCGTGCCGGAGTCGCCGCAGAAGATGCAATCGTCGGGTGCGCGGGCGGACAGCTCCGAGAAGACGCGCGCGGGATGGATCGGCTCGGCAGCTCGTTTCGCGGTGGCCTCTGCTTCCTCGGCCCAGGCCCGGACCTGCTGTTCGACACGGCCGCGGAAGTCGCGATGACTCTTGCGGTTGAGCTTCGGGAGCAGCGCGCGCAGGGTTTCGCGGCTGTCGCCCTCGAGCAGCACTTCGAACGGGTATCGGAGCGCGAGCGCCCGGCCGTCGCGGTCGATCTGGACGCCGCGCGCTTGTCCGGGTTTCGGCAGAAACTCCGAGTACGGAAAGCGCGAGCCGATCATGAGCAGCGTGTCGCACTCCTTCATCATCCAATTGCTGGCCCGCGTGCCGAGCCAGCCGACAGTGCCCGTGACGAACGGCAAGTCGTCGGGCACCGCGGCCTTGCCGAGAAGCGCTTTCGCCACGCCCGCCCCGAGCGTCTCTGCCACGGCGATAAGCTCCTCGGTCGCGTGCAGGGCGCCGGCTCCCGCGAGGATCGCTACGCGACTACCCGCGTTCAGAAGCTCGGCGGCCGCGTCCAGATCGCGCTCTTGGGGGACGATCCTCGGGCGGTTGTACCCGATCGCGGACGACATCTTGGCGTGCTCGCGCGGCGGTTGGGGGACGGCGTCGAGCTTTTGCACGTCGTGGGGCACGATCAACGCCGTCACGGTCCGCTGTGCCACGGCGGTGCGAATCGCCGTGTCGAGC